>JBDLWH010000223.1:0-7954 GCA_039804325.1 Verrucomicrobiota bacterium | reverse complement strand
CCGCCGCTACAGGCCAGCCTCAGGTTTCGAGAATTTCCACCTCATAGCCGTCGGGGTCGGTGACAAAGGCCATTTTGCGGGCCCCGGTGGTAAATTGTTCTTTCCATCCTGAGGGCCAAATTTCGATACCGGCATTTTCCACTTGGGCGCAGTAATCGATGATATTGGGGACGCCGAGGGCGGTGTGCATCAAGTCCTCTGGGCAAGTGGCGGCATAATCGGGCGAGTGGCAGAGTTCCAGAAAGACGTCGTTGCCGGGCAGCACGAGAAAAGCCAAGCGATTGCCCTGCGGCGAATCCTTGCAATCACGCAGGGTGTAACCCAGTGCCTGATAGAACGTGATCGACCGATCGAGGTCGCGAACACGGATGCGAGTGTGAAGAAAGCGAATCATGGGGCGGCGAGCGTGGCGGTTTCTAATCTGTTATTCAAGTTTTGCTTGCCTGATCCATTAAGGATTCGCTAATTGACGTGGCGAGTTTTTCGCATGCCGGGATGGCGGAATTGGTAGACGCGCTTGATTTAGGATCAAGTAGGGAAACCTGTGCAGGTTCGAGTCCTGTTCTCGGTACTTTGATAGACAAGGGCAATGCGCTCATTCATCCGTGATTGATCTGAGAGAGCGGGAGAATTTTGGTTTCCCTTGTCCAGTGTGTGATTCCCAAAACTCTAGCCCAAAACGAGCACTGATGGCTTACGGGCATGCTCAAACCTACCCGATGCGACCGCTGCTCATTTTCCCCATGGTTTTTCTTTTGATGGCCTGCCAACCGCCGAAAGCAGGTAAGGCGGGACCCGCCGCGTCGGCCGAAGCAGGTGAGGAGCTTGCCCTCACGGACGTCAAATCCTCGGTGGTGCGGATCAATGCGACCCAGCAATCGTGGAACCCGTGGCAACCGTGGGAAAAAAACCCGCCCCGCCAATGCCGGGCGCTTGCGGCCATCGTTGGGCCACAACGCGTGCTGACCACCTCCGAGATGGTGTCGGATGCCACTTATTTGGAATTCGAATCAGCCGACGGGACGCGATTTGCGCCGGCCGTGGTCATTGCCGTGGATTACGAGGCGAACCTCGCGTTGTTAGGTCCAGCATCGCAAAAAGAAGGTGACGCCTTGTTTGCCCAGAGCACACCGCTGCCGCTGGTCACTCCGCTGCCAAAAATCGGCGACTCGTTGGAAATCCTGCAACTCGAGGACAACGGCCTCACGCTGCTCACCCAAGGCACGTTGCAAAGCATCGACGTCACCGCCAATCTCCTCCCGGGCCACCACTTTCTCACCTACATGGTCAAGGCCTCGATGCAGAGTGCGGCAAGCAGTTATTCGTTGCCGGTGCTCCAAGGCGGAAAGCTTGCCGGGGTGCTCATGAGCTACAATTCCAAAGAGCAGATTTGCGATGTCGCCTCCACCGACATCATCACGCGGTTTCTTGAGGAAGCCAGCCACGGCACTTACGCCGGGTTTCCAAGCCTTGGGGTGGCCACGGCCCGCACCGAGGACGCCTCACTGCGCGAGTGGTTAAAACTGAGCGATGCCCAGGGCGGGCTCTACATTCAGAAAGTGCGCAAGGGCGGTGCGGCCGCTGTGGCTGGCGTGCTACCTGGCGATGTGTTACTCGCGGTGGACGGCCAGGCCATCGACCGGCGCGGGTATTATCAACACCCGCACTACGGCAGCTTGTCGTGGGGGCACCTCATCTGCGGCGAGAAATCCACGGGCGATGGCGTCACCCTCACGCTGCAACGCCTTGGCAAGACGCTGGAAATCAACGCCACACTCACCCGCGAAGCTGACAGCGCGCGCTTAGTGCCTAACCAATGGTTTGACAAACCACCCAACTTCCTGGTCAAGGGCGGCCTGGTTTTCCAAGAACTTTCCCGCCCCATCCTCGAGAGCTTCGGCGAGGATTGGGCATCACGCGCCCCACTCAACCTGCTAGACGCCTACGAAAACCCTGAAAAATACGCAGATTCGGTGAATCGCATCGTTTTTCTCAGTGGCGTGATTCCGACGCCCGCCACCGTTGGCTACGAGCGACTGCGCAACCTCATCGTCAAAAAGGTCAATGGCCAGCCGATCAAAGACATCAAAAGTCTGATGGCGGCATTTCAGAGTACCCCGGGACCACTCCATGCCATCGAGTTCAGCGACGAGAACTTGACGGTTTATCTTGATGAAACCGTCATCACCCGCGTGGATGCCGAGCTTCTGCAACGCGGCATCACGCGCCTTTCGCATGCCCAATGAGGGAAAACGCAGTTGCGTTCGTGCCCCCGTCATCCTAAATATTTCCCATGCCTCCTAAGAACCCACTGCAAGTTTTGAGCCCCCCTCGTCAACGACCACCTCGCGGCGCTCGTCGCGCCTTCACTCTCGTCGAACTGCTTGTGGTGATCTCCATCATTCTCACGCTCGCCGCCGTGTCGCTCACCGCATTTAGCAAGATGCGGGGACGGGCCGACAACATCCGAGCCATCTCTAACATGCGGCAGATTGGCGTCGCCATTTCCTCCTACATGAGCGACAACGACCATTTACCGACCTTCGAGACGGTGGGCGTCTCACCAGATCTCTCGACAGCCAATCCTTACACCCAAGCCTACGTCCTCCAACCGTATCTCGGAATCGCCGAACCCACGTCCACAAAAACCTATCCCGAAATTTTTCGTCCGCCTGGCCTCAAGCGCGAGAACATGGGCGGTCGCAAAAATTGGTATGACCTCACCTGTTACGGCCTTTACAGCGCCGACCACATCGCCAGCAGCAAAGCCTACCTGCCCAAGGGCGTCGTGAGCGACTCTGATGGTCAGGATGTCCCACCGTTCGGACGCGCCGTGCCTAATGGAAATTCTATCGACGGCTGGAAAGCGGCGCAACTCGACGCCGCCCTCGCGAAGTATTCCGAGGACAACGGTGGCCGCATCGCCACGCTCTCCAAAGTGCCCGCCATGCTGGAACTCAATGCCGAGTATCCCTCACCTGGTGGCGGCTGGCCACAGCCGGTGCCCAAAAAACCCGTTGGTGGCGACCATGTGAACGTCCTCTACTTCGACTGGCGCGTGGAAGCCGTTCACCCGAAATTCTTCTACACGCGCTAAGAGCGAGTCTGTCAGCGGTGATTTACTTTCCGCCGGGTACGATCGTCTTGAGTTTCGGTTGATCCCTAGCGGATTGGATGCTCCTGATGGCCGCGCTAACGGCGTTGGTTCTGAGCTCGTTGATTTCACCTTTGGGAAAGAGCCCCGCATTGGCTTCCTCGATCAACGCTATCTGCAATTCCTTGAGCTGGGGCACCACATCCCGAGCGGCCGAGCCATAGCTTTCGAGTTCCTTCATGATCAGGGCGGTTCGGATTTGGCTGCCGTGCCCGCCTTGGGTTTGAGCGAAAACCAGGCCTGCTTCGATGCCTTCCTTGTAATGAAACTTGGTGAGTGCCTTGAAGGCACCCATGCGGATTTCTGCTCCAAACATCGTGTCGGCCGGGCAGCGCACCTTGACTGCCGCCAGCAAATCAGGGGCCAATATCTGCACGTCCTTCTCGGTAAGCTCGTTACTAAAATACCCTCCCAGCGTGGCTCGCGCCATGCCATCTGGATTGCGCGCTATAATCTGGATGGCCGGGTATCGAAGCTTCGGGGATGCCTCCTTGAGAGCACCGTTGAGAGCACCAGAAAACACGGCTGCAGCCAGTTGGCCGTGAGTTAACTGCACGGGGTCAGCCCAGTTGATCGGAGAGAGCGGCTCAGCGGTGAGTGCAATCGCCTTGAGGATATCTGGAAGATCCGACGCAGTGTCGCCTCCCATTTTTTTGATCGCTTCGGCTGCTTTGAATCGCACCCAACGGTCATCATGGGAAAGTAGGCGCACCAATGCGCTGAGTGCGCGCTTGGGTTTGAGGATGCCGAGCGCCTCACAGGCACCCTGACTCACATGCACATCCTTGCCTTCCGCTAAATCAATGAGCTTGGGCGCCATCGACTGCGCCTCGGGCCGCCTAGCAAGTTCATCGGCCGCCCATCCTCTCACCACAGGCGACCAATCACTAAAGGCGGCCACGAGTTCTTTCGCGGTTTTTCCAGTGCGATCCAAATCGAAACGCCCAGACGCGATCGTCTCGTCCACTTCCTTTTGGCTCAGCCAGTTATCCGGGTTGGCATCCTTCCCCGTGATGCAAAGTTTTTTCAGAGGCATGGCGTAGGTCAACACATACGTCGCGGCGGGACTCAGGCCGTTGTAGCCACTCTTTCCGTAGTACGTATTATCATCCGTCTTGCCGGGCCCAAATTGTTCGGCTCCGTCGTACGTGAACGAACCATCGCAGCGGCGAACGAGGTCGAAGTGCCACGAGGCTTCCTTGAAGAATGCCGCTGCGGCAACGGGCCCGCCGACATTGGCACCCAAGGCGCTCCAGAGGTAACTGAATCCCTGCCCGGTGTGGCCACACTCGCGGCACGCGTAGCCGGCCGTGGCCATTCTAGCAAAAAACCGCGCTTCGGGGCTATGGTTCCACTGCAAAGCAAACAATAGGGCCGTGAGCGAATTCTTCCCGTTATTTTCATGATAGGGCCACGGTTCGTGTTCCCCATACGGGATGGCACCCTTGTCCACATAATAACCGAAAAACCCCGACGCCCTAGCGATGGCGGTATCTACCTCCGGGTCCTTGACTCCACATAACTTGCCCATGATAATGCCGAGGTTGGCTGGTAATCCCGCCATATTGACTGGCCCGTAGGGCGGAATGGCCCCGTGTGGTTGGCCATCAGCTGTCAACTCGGAGTATCCATGACCAAACGTGCCATACATCCCCTGCCCTGTGGCTAGCGAGAGCGTGTATTCAGTGATGCCGTGTAACACCTTTTTATCGCCCGTGAGTAAATAGTATTCACAAAGAAACATGTTACGATAACCGATTTCCCATGCCGATTGGCTATTCGATTTGCGCAAATCGAGTGAGGCGGGTGCCAGTCTGCGGGCATACTCTCGCACCTTCGGCAGATAGGCCGGGTTGCCGCTGGCTAACAACGCCAGCCCGTTGATGGCTCCACACCAGTTATCATTGAGCGGCTCATTTTCTAATACCTTACAAGCCTCCTCCAAGATGAGCTTGGATTTCGGACAATCATAGGGCGCGGTGGCACTGTAAGTCCCCATGACGTGCAGCTTGAGCTGCACGCTCGCCGTCTTGCCTGCCCGCCAGCGTGTCAGATTAAGCACGCCTTTGTTAGATTCCTTCTCGGCTTCCTGAATGGCGAATGCGAAACTCTTGCGGGCGTCGTCACTAAACGGTTTCCCGTTGACGCCTAGGATCACGTCATCCACCTGCATGACCCCATCCGCAGGCGATTTTTTCCCCACATGGGTGACAAGAATCTGCCGGCTCAACTGCGTGCTGCGCCCTTGCAGGCCATCGAAATAACTCGCCGGCTTGCCGTCTATCCATCCGCGCATACCCGTGGCTCCCAGATTGTAGGTCGCCTCGCGATTCATTCCGTTGGTGGTACTTTGTTGGGTTAGATCGACAGAGGAGGACGCCCCGTGTGCGCCGGTCACGAGCGCCACGCCCATGGCCAGCACGCCCATGACTCGTCGCTCCCACCCGCATCGTTTGTAAATCACTATCGTATCGTTTTGCCTGTTGGTGGCGGTGGAATGCATCGGCGCTATGTGTTGTTGTTAGGTTTTCAAAAAGTTTGCTAGCAGTCGCTTCCCATCCTGGGTGAGGATGGATTCGGGGTGGAACTGGACGCCGTGGACCGGGAATTGTTTGTGCATGAGGCCCATGATTTCGCCCTCCTCGGTCCATGCCGTGATTTCTAGGCAATCGGGCATGGTGTCGCGTTTGACGATGAGCGAATGGTAACGGGTGGCCTCAAATGGGCTTGGCATCCCGGTGAAAATGCTTTTGGCGCTGTGATGGATGGGCGAAGTTTTGCCGTGCATGAGGCGCTCGGCACGCACCACCTCCCCGCCATAAACCTGACCTATCGCCTGATGGCCTAGGCAGACGCCCAAGATCGGAATGCTCGCACCGAGTGAGCGGATGAGCTCCAAGGAAATACCGGCATCGTCGGGGGTGCAGGGCCCTGGCGAGATGCAGATGCGTTCGGGTTTGAGCGCCTTGATCTCGTCCACAGTGATCACGTCGTTACGGAAAATCTTCATCTCCGCCCCCAACTCGCCGAAGTATTGTACGAGGTTGTAGGTGAAGGAGTCGTAGTTATCGAGAATGAGGAGCATCGGCGGTTATGTGATTTCTCTTCGGGTTTTTAGCATTCAAGCGTGCGGGCCAGCGCGATGGCGCGCAGCATGCCTTTGGCCTTGTTGAGCGTCTCGATGTATTCGTAGGTCGGGTCAGAATCCGCAACGACGCCCGCTCCAGCTTGAACGTAGGCTTTGCCATCTTTAAGCAAACACGTGCGCAGCGTGATGCACGAATCATGCGAGCCATCAAAGCCGAAATAACCAACGGCCCCAGCGTAAGCACAGCGTTTGTTTTTTTCTAACGAATTGATAATCTGCATGGCCCGTATTTTTGGCGCGCCGCTCACCGTGCCAGCAGGAAACGTGGCGCGCAACACGTCATACGCACTGTGCGCCGGATCTAACTCCCCACTCACGTTAGATACAATGTGCATCACGTGGCTGTAACGCTCGACGATCATGAAATCATCCACTTTGACTGCGCCATGCCGCGCGATGCGCCCCACATCATTGCGCGCCAAATCCACTAACATCAAGTGTTCGGCACGCTCCTTCGGGTCCGCTAAAAGATCCTCCGCAAGCGCATCGTCTTCCTCCGGCGTTTGCCCTCTCCAGCGCGTCCCGGCTATGGGCCGAATGTCGATGCGCCCGTGGATAGAGCGCACGTGGACCTCGGGCGAACTGCCGACGAGCGAAAACCCACCCAACTCCAAAAGAAACATATAGGGCGAGGGATTGACCAAACGCAGCGCCCGATAGAGATCAACCGCCGGCCGATCAAAATCGGTTTCAAATCGCTGGCTGGGAACAAATTGAAAAATATCCCCCGCAGCGATGAACTCCTTGCCCGCTAGGACCATCTGCTCAAATTCCGCCTGCGTCGTGTTGCTCGTGGCCTCAACCGGCTCAACATCCCGTAACCCATTCAGCGCCGCCACATGCAGCGGTCGATTGAGAATCTCTACCAGCGCGGCTATCTTTCCGCGCGCCTCTGCATAGGCATCCTCTGGCGTGGCAAATTCATCCAAAAACGCGTTGGCCACCACTTGCAAGCGCCTCAATCGATGGTCAAACACCAACAACGTGTCCGCTAACACAAACACCGCATCGGGAATCCCTAACACGTCCGGCGGCGGCGGCCCCAATGTCGGCTCAAACTGGCGCACCGCATCGTAGGAAAGATAGCCAACCATCCCACCCGAAAACACAGGCAACGCACCGTGCGTCACGGATTGGTAGCCCGCCATCTCGCGTTCTAACGCGTCTAGCACATCGACTTCGGTGGTGAACGTCCGCGATTTCGACCCCTCGCGGATGGTGATCTCCTTGTCCCTAGCCTCAAAAACCAAGCGTGGGCCGCTCCCCACGATCGACCAGCGCCCGCCTTTCTCGGTGCTCTCCGCACTTTCCAGCAGAAACGAATACCGCTCATCGCGCAGCTTGAGGTAGGCAGACAACGGGGTCTCGAAGTCCGCCGCTAGCTGGGTATAGACGGGCACGACATTGCCTCGTTTCGCCAGCTCGACGAAAACCTCCAACGTTGGCTCAACCGGAATGGAACTCACAAGGCCGCAAAGCATGTCCAGAAATCGCCTCAGGGCAAGCCCCGAGCCAATCGATGCGTGAGAAATCCTCGAACCCCTCCATGAACCCACTTCGATGTGGGCTTTCGGCAGGTCGTAAACCTCACCAATCCTCCGCAAAAGCTCCCTGCCCACTTACATCCATTCTGATCGCCATCACGATCAGGC
>JBDLWH010000222.1:0-3180 GCA_039804325.1 Verrucomicrobiota bacterium | reverse complement strand
TTATCTGCTCGTCCATGGCCTTCGCTGCTCCCACGGACCCCTTGCCAGTCCCTCAGCGCGGATTCATCAGTTCCCAAGCCGCCACAACCTGGGAAGAAGGATTAATCTCGGGCAACGGCACCATCGGCGCCAACGTGATGAGCCGGCCGTTAGATGAACGCATCATCTTCACCCACAAGCACCTGTTTCTTCCCCAAGGTGCCCCGGTCATGCCGCCAGATACCTCGGCGCGCCTCTTCGAAATCCGCAGACTCATCGACCAAGGGCTCAACAAACAAGCCACCAACCTGGCGTTCGACCTATCGGGCCAAGAGGGGTTTCTCTATCCCGACGCGTTTGTGCCCGCCTTCGACTTGAGCGTGCGCATGGACACCGGCAAGGACATCACCAATTATGCGCGCTCGGTGGATTTCCAAACCGGTGCGACCACCGTCCACTGGGCCGACAAGCGCGGGGTTTTCGAGCGGCGCCTTTTTGTCTCGCGCAAAGACGGGGTGGCCGTCCTGTCGATCACCGGGCCGGGGGCCGGCGCCGTGAGTTGCCAACTTGCGCTGCAACCGCGCGACCTCAGCGACCATCCCAACGCCAAGGAAGTCAAACACTCAAATGACGTGTTCAAAAGCTTGGTGAGCGATATCGTCACGACCTCCGACGCGACGTGCCTAACCTATAAGAATCAGTTTCCTAAAGCCTATCCAGGAAGTATCCACTCCCTCGAAGGTATGGCACGGGTCAGCACCGTCGGCGGCACGACCACTCCCGGTGCTAACGGGTCGCTCACCATCGAAAATGCGGATCAGGTGCTCGTCCTGATCGATATCCGCCTGCTCTATGACCCGGCCGCTTCCCAGATGGAGAATATGAAATCGTCACTGGCTAAGCTCCCAGCCGATTATCAAAAATTGTTAGATGGGCATGCGGTCATTCACGGCGGGCTTTTTAAACGGATGCGTCTGGACCTAGGTGGCGGTGCCGACCACCAACTGACCAGCGAGAAGCTGCTGGAGAAATCGAGTTATGAGGATACGAACCGAGCGCTCATCGAGAAGGAGTTTGATGCAGGGCGCTATAATATTATTTCCTGCACCGGGGATTTACCCCCCCTCCTTCAGGGCGGGTGGGGCGGCACCTACGTTCCCGGATGGGCCAGCGATTTTACCCACAACGGTAACGTGCCCTCCGCGATTGCTGCTAACCTGATGGGGAATATGCCCGAGCTTATGCTCGCCTACACATCGTATATCGAATCCATCGTTCCCTGGATGGAGATCAATGCCAAACACATGTTTGGCGCCCGCGGCGTGGTGCTTCCTTCCCGCACCACCACCCACGGGTTCAACAACGCCCTGGCCAAGGACTTCGCCGGCGGATTCTGGGTCGCGGGCGCCGGCTGGGCTGCGCACTTTTTCTATGACTACTATCTCCACACGGGCGACCGAAAGTTTCTCGCCGAGCACGCTCTGCCTTTTATGGAGAAGGCGGCCCTGTTCTTCGAGGACTACCTCACTGAAGGATCTGATGGTAAGTGGGTCTTTTCCCCAACCCAGTCGCCCGAAAATAACCCGGGCAACTCGCCCTCCCAAGGCTCGTTCAATGCAACCATGGATGTCGCCGTGGCCAAGGAGTTGCTGCTAAGCTGCATCGCCGCCTCGCGCGAACTCGATAAAAATCATGATAAGATTCCGGTCTGGCAGAAGATGTTAGATAAGATGCCTCCCTATATGATCGACGATAACGGCATTATCAAGGAATGGCTTACTCCCAAGCTCACTAACAACGATAGCCACCGACATTCGTCGCAACTCTATCCGTTATACGACGGGCTGCCTGCAGAGATCGCTAAAAGCCCCGAACTGCGCGCGGCCTTCAAGAAGAGCATCGAGTTCAAACTCGAAAAACACTGGAAGAATAACCAAGTGGGATTCATGTCGTTCGGCCTAGTCCAGTTAGGGCAGGCCGCCACAAGCCTCGGCGAGGGCGAACTGGCCTATCATTGCCTCAAACACCTAGCGAATCGATTTTGGCTTAACAACTTGGCCTCGATGCATAACCATCGTTCGCTCTTTAACATGGATATCAGTGGGGGGATGCCAGCAGTGATCATCAAGATGCTAGTGGCCTCCGAGCCGGGCTTGCTCCGCCTGCTACCCGCCCTGCCGGCGGCCTGGCCACAGGGCACGATCGAGGGCCCGCTGTGCCGCGGTGGTATCGAAATCCACAGTCTGAAATGGAACAAGGAACGCATCACCGTCACCCTGAAATCTATCAAGGCTCAACAGGTTATGCTAGAAACGCCTGCTCGCTTCACGCAAATAACCGTCACTCGCGGCGACGCAACAACCAGCACGACCGCGCGTGACGGCCAGTGTCAGATCACGCTCCCGGCCGACCAAGATGTGACGATCGAAATCCAGCGAAAATAACGAGAATCACGCGGCGGGTAGGGCAGAGTAAACGCTCCGCCGCGATGGTCTCACCGGATTTTTCGAGGTCTCGTTCGGGCGCTCACTTCAATGACGCCGCCTAAAGTGTGATCTCTTGTGACTGAGCACTTTACCCTTGCTTGGCTACTGGCAACCCACCGGTCGCTCTGCCAGCACCCCGGATGAACGCCCAAACTCCTGAGCGTCATCCTTTAGTATAGGCGTCGCGGGAATGGATTGTTTTTCTTGCCCTAAACCGATTTCGGAGGCTAACGTGCTCAGTTTGAGCGCCGACACCCCCCAGTTTGGGCGCTCGCAAATCCAACCCCCCGAATTATGAAATCGAAACCACTCCAACTCAGTCATTTTTATCTAACGGCTTTTGCCGTGACGGGCTTATGGGCCACACCCGCCGCCGCAGTCGCGGCGAACTTGCTTGTCGATGGAGATCTCACTGTGACGGGATCGGGCCTGTTCAAGGGCGGATTGGATTTTGGCGACTTGGGCGAGGCGAGTTTGAACTGGGATCTGGCCACCCGAACTGCCCTCTTTGATATCGTTCCGACCGGTGGGAGCTTTTTCTGGCGCGATGCGATCACGGCGACTCCCACACCCGCCGCAAGAAACAAAATGAGCTTGGATGCCACAAATCGCCTGAATCTCTACAAGACCGATGGAACCAACGTCGGCATTCAGTTCGATCCAAACACTGGCAAGATTAGCCTCTCAGGCACTGGCAGCGGAATTTATTCAAATG
>JBDLWH010000221.1:0-5467 GCA_039804325.1 Verrucomicrobiota bacterium | reverse complement strand
TGGGTTAGTAGGTCAGGTCGCGTTTGGTAAACGGTCGTTGCAGCGTGGCGACCTGTTTTTTCCCGAGGATGCGGCAGAGCAGTGAGTTCATGGTGTCCACGTCGTTGTCAAACCCGCCGTGGCTAGTGCTCTGCGACCGGCTGTCATCGGTGCCGGGGGTGCCGGCGACGACGATGCCAGGCAGGCCATCGATAGGTTGTTTGAAGAGTTCGGCGATCTCTGGCACAGTATCGGCACTGTGGGCGGAGCCGAGGGTGCTGATAAAGCGCTCCATCCCTAACAGCGGACGTCCGCGTTTTGCTTCGAAGGCATTGCTGACCAGATAGAGAAGAGATTTTCCGTATGGGCCGACCGTGTCGTTGCGTTCAGCGTCGTCGCTCATGATGAAGAGTCCCGGGCGCGGGATTTTCTTTTGCTCAATGAGCGGAACCATGAGTTTTTGGAAAAGATCAGTGGTGATGGCCGGAGCGAGGAAATGGATAGACGCTATCGGAAGACTCAGACTGCTGAGCAAACGCATCGCGTGCGCGGCGAAAATGCTGCCCGCACTGTGGCCGACGATGTGGATTTCCCAATCCTTGGGCGACGATGTGCCGTGGATTTGTGCGATGGCTTCCTTGACGTAACGCGCGAGAAATTGCATGCCTCCGAGGTCGTCGGCGTGTTCGGATGCGAGTCGCGCATTTTCTTTCATCTCGTTCCACATGATGGTGCCGGGCCGAGCAAGGGTGAGTTCTAATGACCAATCTTTAGCCTCGATCACGCCGTCGCGGACTTTTTTCATCCAATCGTTGATGCCCCCAGCACGGGTATCCGCGTCTGTGAAGTAATCGGCGATGATGTCACGCAGCGTTTCCCCAGCGCCGGACTCCCACATCATGTGAACCGGATAGATTTCGTTAGCTAGGCAGACATCGCGCATGGCGACAATTCGGCGAGCGACGTCGGTTTCGCCGTTTAGTCCACCATGTAGATAGAATAGGACGCGCTTACGCGGCCATGTTGCCGTTTTATGAACGATGGTGGTTTTGACGAGGCGTTCGATATCTTCGGGGAAGGACCAGTATTTCCCGGATTGGTTGAGTTCACCATTGTTGCTGATATCGATCACATACGGGCGAATGTCATCTAGCGGAATCTCACCGCTCGCACGTTGGAAACCCGCTGTGGTGTCCGCCGCCACCCCCTCGGACCAGAGGTTCATCTCCACCGGCACCCCAAGCTGAACGACCCACACATCGGTGGCATGCAACAGGTAGTCCTCGTAGGGAAGTAGCGCGAATCCATCCGCTCCCCACGATTTCCCCCATGAATTTTGAATGATGAACCCGTGGCGCGTATAACCAACGATGGCAATGGCGTGCCCGGCATCAGCACGGCCGACGCGGCGAATGATAGGCAGACGGCGCTCCTGCACATTGCCGCTATCAACATAGGTGATCTCTGCCCAATCGCTAGAAAGTTTTCCCACCTCGCTCCACCCCGCGTGAACCATGAGCGTGCAATAAAGAATGCCTGTCTCGTGGAGCGCCGCATGCATATCTCTCACCTGCCGGTGTTGGACGCGGTAATAGGCACCGCCGGGCGTGCCGCGAGCGGCACTTGCACGATCGGGTGTTAGGTGGGTAGGCCCTAGCAGAGTCGGTGGCCAGCAATCCCGTGGGCAAACGCCGTGGGCGCACCAACCGAGGATGGCTCCGCGCGCCGACGATCCTTCGTATTGCTCGCCGGGCCATTCATCGTAGCGGCGCGCCATTTCGTATAGCATGCGCTCGCTAGCCCGGCGGCGAATGTGCCGCATCTCCAAGTGAAAATTGATCACCGCGGCCAGTGCGTAACCAGTGCACGCCCCTTGCTGCCCTTGATCAAGGATTTCCGGGACGTGGTCGCAGTTGACAATTTGATCGGGCAGCGCTGCTAGCGATGGCTGGTAAAACCAATCTCTCAAATCTACTCGGTCGGGCATTGCATCCAGTTTCCGCCCGGTCGCCGTGGCCGCATGCGATTGGGTGGCCGGCGAGTCGGTGGCGGTGGTGGTGAGGGTGGCGGCCATTTCGATGGCACGCTGCCCAGCGGATTCCTTGCGGGATGGCTTGGTTTTCATGGGGGGAGATGAAGTTTGGGGGTGTAACCGATAGCCGTAAACTAACGGTCAAATAGAATCTCAATTCTTCTCACGCCATGCAAGCCAAAAGGCGCTCCGCTCGAATGTGCCGGTCACAACGGATTCTACGTCGAAGACTTCTGCCAGATGGCAACATTCCCTTGCTATGCCCAGTTGGAATGTCAGATTTTCAGCCATGACCACTAGCGTAGCATTCATAATGGCCCTAACATGCGGCGTCCTTGCCGCCGTCCCACTCAGCGTGACCGGGGGCAAATCCGAGCAACGGGTCTGCCCGCTTGGCCTCGATGTGCCGCTCCCTGCGCTTAGTTGGACACTCGCATCGCGCGCCCGGGGCGACGCGCAAACGGCTTATCAGATTCTAGCTGCTAGCAATCCCACGCTGCTGGCTGATGGCAAACCCGACCTGTGGGACACGGGCAAGGTGGTTTCTGATGGTTCGCTCGGGGTGGCCTACGCAGGTAAGCCGTTGGCCTCGGGCATGCGCGTGTGGTGGAAAGTGCGGGTGTGGAACCGCGCGGGCGAGCCCGGGCCATTTGGCGAGGCTCAGTGGTGGGAGATGGGCTTGCTTTCCCCAACGGACTGGCACGGCAAGTGGATTTCGGACGGACGCAAGCCACCGGAATGCGAATCGGGGTTTTATGAGCCAGCGGCGGCACCGCTGCTACGCAAGGATTTCAAGGTGACCCGTCCGATCAAACGCGCCCGTATCCATATCTCCGGCCTAGGCTACCATGAACTGCGCCTCAATGGGCGCAAGGTCGGAGACCATTGGCTCGATCCCGCGTGGACCTGTTATGATAAGCGTGCTCTCTATGTGACCCATGACATCACCCCGCTACTGCACGTGGGGGACAATGCGCTTGGCGTCATGCTTGGAAACGGCTGGTTTAATCCGCTCCCCCTGCGATTGTGGGGGTTTTTGAACCTGCGCGAACGCCTCGTCACCGGCCGACCGCGCGTCATCGTGCAGTTAAATATCGACTATGCCGATGGCTCCAGCGACCAGGTGGTGACCGATGACAGTTGGCTCACAGCGGACGGACCGATTGTCAAAAATAACATCTATCTGGGAGAAGTGTTTGATGCGCGTCAGGAAAAGGCTGACTGGGATTCCCCGGGTTTTGATGACGCGGGGTGGCGAACGGTGGCCATCGAGAATGCTGCGGTGGGGGCTTTGCGGGCCCAGGCGTTGCCACCTATCAGAGTAACTGAGGAACTCCCGGCACTTAAAGTCGCCGAAGCGAAACCAGGAGTGTTTGTCTATGATTTCGGGCAAAACTTCACTGGCGTGGCACGCGTGCGTTTAACCGCCAAGGCGGGTACGCCTGTGGTGATTCGCTACGGGGAGCTGTTACATCAGGACGGCACGCTCAATCCCATGACCAGCGTATGCGGCCAGATCAAGGGGTTACGCAAGGATGGCCCGCAAAGCGGACTGAGTATCGGCGGACCTGGTGCGCCAGAAGTTGCTTGGCAGAGTGATACTTACATCACCAAAGGCGGCGGCGAGGAAACTTACACCCCGCGATTTTCCTTCCACGGGTTTCGTTATATCGAAATCTCCGGCTTGCCTGCCGCGCCGCCGCTCACCGCGCTCACCGGCTTACGCCTCCACAGCGATGTGGCCGACGCCGGTGGATTCAGTTGCTCTAACGAGCGCTTTAACCGCATCCAACAGATGTGTCGGCGCACATTTGTCTCCAACCTCATTGGCGTCCAGTCGGATTGCCCGCACCGCGAGCGATTCGGCTACGGCGGTGACATCGTCGCCACCAGCGAGGCGCTACTACTCAACTATGACATGGCTACTTTCTATCAAAAATCCGTGGAAGACTGGGCGGACAGCACGGGCCCCGACGGCATGCTCTCCGACACCGCACCGTCCACGGGTATCGACTATTGCGGGGTTGGGTGGGGCATGGCGCATCCGCTGCTAGTCTCACAACTCTATCGTTACCATGGAAACCGGCGCTTAATGGTCGAGCAATACGAAACCGCCAAACGCTGGTTAGAGTTAGTCGCTGAGCAAAACCCTGCTGGCATCGTGACCCATGGCCTCGGCGATCACGAAAGCCTCGTTCCCGCTCCATCGCCGCCCCTCGTCACACCACTCTATTTCCAATCCGCTACCATGCTCGCCGCGATGGCCCGCACGCTCGGCCGCTTGGATGATGCCACCCGCTTCTCCAAATTAGCCGTTAAAATCCAGCTAGCCTATCAGCATGATTTTATCGATTCCAAAACCGGTATCGTCGGGCCAGGCACCCAAGCAAGCCAAGCCGCCGCGCTCTATGCTGGCCTTGTCCCTGAGGCGGTTCGGGCACAGTCGCTTGCGGTGTTGATAAGTGACCTGCGCGACAAGCACCAGGGACACCTAACCACTGGCATCTTCGGCACCAAGTTCATGCTTGATGTGCTAACCCACCACGGCAGCGCAAGCGTAGCCTATGACGTCGTCAACCAATCCGGGTTCCCCGGCTGGGGATGGATGCTCGACAACGGAGCCACCACACTTTGGGAGCACTGGTCGGGTAGCGATAATACGTTTTCTAACAATCACCCGATGTTTGGCTCTGTCAGTCAGTGGTTTTTCAACTGTCTTGGTGGCATTCAGCCGTCAGCCGATGCCGTGGGATTTGATAAGATCCTCATTGCTCCTCAACCCGTCGGCAACCTGCAATGGGTAAAAGCCACCTATCAATCGGTGCGCGGACCGGTAACGTGTGACTGGAAAAAAACTAGCAACCTGTTGGAGATGTCAGTGAGCGTTCCCGTTGGATCCACGGCCACGGTGTGGGTGCCTGCCAAGAGCGCGGCGAACGTGAGCGAGGGCGGTAAACCAACGGATGCGGCCGAAGGGGTGAAATTCCTGCGCATGGACCGCGGAGCGGCGGTTTTTGCCGTGGGAGCCGGGAGTTATGCTTTTGCGAGCTTCTGATGTGCAACCTCAAATCGCTTGCCAGTGCCCCAGTAACGCTGGCAGGTATATTCATGACAGCACGGGGCGGACAAAGTGCTCCTATCAATTAGATTGATGAGCATTTCGCCAGAATGCACGCATGGGGTACTCGGTGTGATATTCAGAACACCTGACCTCGTGTGAGTGATAGAGGTGCGAAAACCCTGCAAAATGAAGGGTTTGCATTTTTTGACCTCCTGAGGTGGCGCGGCGGTGAAAATGACGCCGAAATCACTGCCTTGAAGCGCGTGGGAATTTGCCCCGGCGGCTTGGGCGCTGCACTTGCCCGGTGCGCCACTCAGACCGGTGCGCCGGTGCCGTATCCATGGTGTGATCAAACCACCCCTTTTCGCAAGTCTCGCAGACTCCAGAGCGACGCG
>JBDLWH010000220.1:0-12545 GCA_039804325.1 Verrucomicrobiota bacterium | reverse complement strand
AATGCTGTCAGTTTAAGAATTTTTAACCGCAGATGAACTCAGATGGACGCAGATGAAAGACACAGATAAAGACTGCGTTTTCATCCTCTTCATCTGCGTTCATCCTGTCCATCTGTGGTTGTATTCTTCTGATCTTTTGGAACTAAAATGACAGTATTGGGCGGGACGCCCGTTTTCCATGACAGCCGGGACGGCTATCCTCGTGTGCCCGGCATGGGCATGGACTAGTCAGATCAAAAAGAAATCGTGATCAAAGGTCTGGTTATCGTGGGAATTTACCTCTGTCGCGCAGAAGTGCGTCAAGTCGGCAATCTGGTCGTGCGGGCGTCTGCGAAGTTCGTGGCAATGGCGCACCCGCCAGATAGGGGTCAGCGTTTCGAGCGAGGCGGACAACAGGGGGTTTTGCGAGAACCGGTTGTCATCACTTGAGAAAGCTTTTGAGCATCCAGCCGGTTTTCTGATGGAGAGTAATACGCACCGTCATGAGATCCTGGGTTTCTGGGTCATTGGATTCGCCGGCCAGATCGCGGGCACTGACGGCGTCCTTGACCAGTTTCTCATTGGCGGCAAGGAGAACCCGGACGTATTGCTCCTGCGGCAGCGGGGAAACGAATTCCTTCATTTGCGCGGCGGCGGCCAGAGTGCCAAGGCCGCCGATGGCATAGGCATCCAACGCGCGGATTCGCTCGGCGATCTCATCAATCGCGATGAAGAGTTCCTCATATTGGGTTTGGAATGCCGTGTGCAACGCGAAGAAGCCCGGTCCTTCGACGTTCCAGTGGGCGAGATGCGTGAGCGACATCAAGGCATAGGAATCGGCCAGAACCAGATTGAGACTGTCGCAGAGCGGGGTGGCGGATGTGGCGGGTGCTTGTTTTGTTTTCAACGGTGGTTGAAGACTACAGAGGAGGATGCCGTTGTCAATCGTGCCGCTTGCGGGGATTTGCTGGTCTTGGCGGCCAGCCCCCCTCACTCCGTGGCATTCCGCACAGGCGAGCCCGCAAGAAAATTCCAGTATAAAGAATTGGTCATGAGAAAATTCGTATTAGTCGAATGATAAAAATCGGTGCATCGTTCCCTCGTGACCGACAACCTCTGGCTCTGGATTGGCTTCAATGGATTCGTGCTTCTCATGCTCTCCATTGATCTTGGTGTGTTTCATCGCAAGGCGCATGCGGTAACCCTGAAAGAGGCGCTGTCGTGGACCGCGGCCTGGATCACCCTGGCCCTGGTCTTCAACCTCGGGATCTGGCACTACCAGGGCGAGCAGAAGGCGCTGGAGTTTTTAACCGGTTATGTGATCGAGTACTCGCTGAGTGTGGACAACATGTTCGTGTTCGCGCTGCTGTTCTCCTATTTCGCGGTGCCGCTGCTCTACCAGCACAAGGTGCTCTTCTGGGGCATCCTCGGCGCGTTGGTGATGCGCGCCATCATGATTCTTGTTGGGTCGGCGCTGATCGCGACGTTCTCATGGATCATCTATGTATTCGGCGCGTTCCTGGTTCTCACCGGCATCAGGATGATCTTCAAAATCGAGGAGGAGATCCATCCGGAGAGCAATCCCGTGGTGCGGCTGTTCAAGCGCTGGATGCCCGTCACCAGCGAATACCGCGCTGACAGGTTCTTCGTGCGCGAGAAGGGCATTCTGATGGCGACCCCCCTGTTCGTGGTGCTGCTGCTGGTCGAGTTCACCGACCTGATTTTTGCCGTGGATTCCATTCCGGCCATCTTCGCGGTGACTGAGGATCCCTTCATCGTCTATTCCTCCAACGTTTTCGCCATCCTCGGCCTGCGCTCGCTCTATTTCGCACTCTCCGGCGTGATCGACAAGTTCCACTACCTCAAGTTCGGCCTCGGGGTCGTGCTGGCTTTTGTTGGCGTGAAGATGTTGTTGGGCCACTCGCCGTGGAAAATCGACACGCTGGTCTCGCTCGGAGTCATCGTCTCGGTGCTCGCCGCCTCGGTCCTGGCCTCATGGCTGTGGCCGAAGAAGCTCGTGATCAAGGGCTCTGACCCGCTTTAATGGCTGGTTTAAAGGCGTCGTCATGAGCATTATCGTCACTGAAATTCTGATCGTGGTCGCGTTGTTCGTGGGCCACGATGACCCGGCGGAAACCCTCTGGCATAAAATCGTCGAATGCGGTCACTCCACCTACCCGGTGCGCGGCGAGCAACTCCACGATGAGCCACACGAAGGGGCATCCTTTACTGCAGAGGGCCTACGCTTTGAGGTGATCGATATGGATCGAACCTCCGTGGAAAAGGTTCTGATTTCACGCGAGCCGCATCTTGAAGAAACCACCCAGCCATGACCAAGACCGCCAGAGAAATCACGGACACCCGTTCATTCCGCGCCGCAATCATCGCGACCATTCTTTGTGCCGGCGTGCTGGCCGGCATTGAGACGGATGCGGCCATGGTGGGGGCGCACGGGGCGTTGCTGGGCGTGCTGGATGCCATCGTGCTGGGCATTTTCATCAGCGAGGCGATCCTCAAACTCACGGCGGACAGCCCGCGGCCATGGCTTTACTTCAAGGATGGTTGGAATGTGTTCGACTTCACCATCGTCGTCCTTTGCCTGCTGCCCATGGATTCGCAGTTCGCGGTGGTGCTGCGCCTTGGCCGGACGCTGCGTCTGCTGCGCCTCGTTTCCACCCTGCCGAAACTGCAACTCCTGGTGGGTGCCTTGTTCAAGAGTTTCAGTTCCATGGGATATGTGGGTCTCTTGTTAGGTCTGATGTTCTACATCTATGCCACCATCGGCGTGCATCTTTTCGGCGGCCACGACAAGGAGCACTTCGGCAGTCTTTCCAAGGCCTTTCTCACCCTGTTCCAGACCATCACCCTCGACGACTGGAAATTCCTGTTTGCCAGCGCCACGGGATCCTCACCTGCCATCGCGGCGGCCTACTTCGTCAGTTTCATCCTGCTTGGAACCATGATCATGCTCAACCTCTTCATCGGCATCATCATGAACAGCATGGCCGAAATGCATGCCGAACTCGACGAACAGGTCAGAGCCAAACAAAGCATCGCGGAGAAAGGCAACGTGCTGAGCGACCTGAGCGCGCTCGACCAACAATTGTCCGTTCTGCAATCCCAGCTCAGGGAACTCCGCGCGAAACTTACCAACCATACCTCCTGGCGAGGCGGTGCCTCAGACCCCAGAGACTAGAGGCCAGAGGCCAGAGGCCAGAGGCCAGAGAGCAGCGAGAGCATTAGCGAACTCGGAAAAACCGGCGCTGCCTAACTGGCACAGCCGCAGGCAAACCAGAGGCCAGACAGAAAAATTCACCTAGCATTCACGACTTCGCCTGTTCAAGGATTCCGAGGTCGATCATTTTGTGACGGGCTTCGACATAGTGGAGACCGAGGATTTCGGGGCGTGTCATGGGCTGGTGAAAGGACTTGCTTGTTGTTGGCACGCGCCCATAACTTCCCGCAAGGAAATGACCTCACTGACGATTCTCTCGGAAAACACCGTGCGTGGCGCGGGCCTGCTCGGCGAACACGGCCTCGCCTATTGGCTCGATACCGGCACCCACCGGGTGCTGTTCGACACCGGGCAGGGCATGGGGCTGCAACACAACGCTGCCAAACTCGGCATCGACCTCGGAGCGGCAGACGCCATCGTGCTCAGCCACGGCCACTATGACCATGTTTCCGGCCTGCCGCAGGCTTTGGCGGCGGCACCTTCAGCCGAACTCTGGTTTCACCCCGCCGCCACCGAGTTGAAATTCATTCGTTCCGCGGAGGGCCGCTCACGGCGGATTTCCACCGATTTCATGGAACGCGGTGATTTCGGAAGCTCCCGCACCGTGCATAGGGTGTCCGAACCCACTGAAATCGTGCCGGGCGTCTGGTTGACCGGCGGGATTCCAAGAATCAATGACTTTGAGGATGTGGGTGGTCCATTTTTCCTCGATGATGCGATGGAGCGTCCCGATCCCATCGCCGATGACATGGCGGTCTATATGACGGGTGCGGCTGGATTATCCGTGATCTTCGGCTGCGCCCACGCCGGAGCCCTCAACACCCTCGATCATATTTTCCAACAGACGGGGAAACTTCCTGTCGATACGCTCATCGGCGGGTTGCATCTCGCCGCCGCTTCACCCGAACGGATGGAGCGCACGGTCGCCGCGCTGCATGCGCTGGCTCCACGGCGGATGGTCTTTGGTCATTGCACGGGTGCCCACGCCATCCACCGCTTGTGGAATGAGTTCCCGGCGGCCTGCGTCGAGATGCATGCCGGCAAACGGCTCGGTATTTGCGACGGAATCGAGCGCTGATGTTAGGCGCGCGTTCAACCATTCACATACAGATGATCTTCCCATGCCTGCCATGAACGACCGCAAGACCCTCGATGAACGCCAGTAGATGTCCGACCTGGAGCGCCTCCGTCATGCGCGTCACGGTGGACCGCAGCTCCGACAAGATTGGCGCAAAAATCCGCCTCGCCCGCCTCGACCGGGTCCCCGACATGCTCGTCATCGGTGGCCGCGAGGCCGAAGATGGCAGCGTTTCCATCCGCGCCCGAGACAAGGGCGACCTTGTCTCAAAACCACTGGACGAGTTCATCGCGGAAATCACCGGGGAAATCCGCAAGCGCAGTCTATAGCAATGCGCTTCGAATCATCAGAGGAACTCACGAATTGGGCATTTTCGTGGTAACGTGCGTCCCTATAGAGTTGCTAGTCCGGCGAATGAGGACTAAACAGAGCGCCGAGATGATCTTGAGGAATTGCCAACACCGATGGATGCGCGCCTTCGCGCCGGTGGTGTGGCTGGCCCTCGTGCAGGTCTTTGTCGTCTCGATGCTCGCGTCGTCGCCGCGAATGCATGAGTGCTTCCACTCGGACTCTCACGACTCCGACCACCACTGCCTCTCCACCGATTTCAAATCGGGTTTGATCGATCAACCGGTCGTGGTTCCGATGAACGCGCCGTCATTCGCTCCGGTTTCCTGCGAGATCGTGGCCGTCGCCGCAGCTACCCGGCGTTCGCTCCCGCTCCATTTGTGCGGCAGTTTGCTCGAACACGGGCCGCCGGCACTTGCCTGAATGATTGAATCATTACGCTGGGGCCCCGTTGGTCTCCGCGCCGAACCTGCGTGGCCACCCCCACGCATTATTCCAACTTTCTTCTAGGCCATATCATGTCCATTTCCAAAACTATATCCAACATTCTAACAATAGCATTGATTTCAAGCCGGCTCGATGCCGCCGAACCCGCCCCCGTCCGGGCCTCCAACGAGGCGATCCAACAACAACTCCTGGAGATGCAAAAGGGCATCCAGGAGATGCAATCTCGCCACCAGACAGAGCTCGAGGCGCTGAAAAAGCAACTCGCTGACCAACAGGTGGTGATCGACACGTTGAAGCAGAACCCGCCCGGTTCTCCAGCATCGCCCGTCCAGACCGAAGGCAAACCGGTGGCTGGCGACCCGTCGCCGGCCTTTCCCACCACCGATCCCATGCTCATGCCGGACCCGGTTGGCGTGTTGCTTTCTAACAATCCTCCCGCTAACAATCCCACCCCATCCGGCAATGTGTTTCCAACCACAGATTCATCGGTGGTGACCGATGGTCCGGTCGCCGGATTGGTACCAGGGTTGCCCGCATCTTCCGGCCCGTCCGGAGGAGGGGGGGCCAAGGGCAGTTATCTCAATATATCCTTCGATGCGGTGTTCACCGGTGCCGCATCCACGGACCCCAACCTTGGCTCGCTCGAAGTGGGCGACCACGATCCGCAGCAACGCGGATTCAACGCCCGCAACATCGAACTGGCTTTGGATGGTGCCGTGGACCCGTATTTCGAAGGATTCGCCAACATCGTCTTCAAGCTCGACAGCAACAATGAGACATCTGTCGAAGCAGAGGAAGTTTTCGGCCAGACCACTTCCCTGCCTTATGGCTTGCAAGCCAAAGGCGGGCAGTTCTTTTCCCCGTTCGGCCGCCTCAACCCGACCCACCCGCACACTTGGGACTTCGCGGACGCACCGTTGGTCAACGGTCTGATGCTGGGGCCCGACGGTTTGCGCGGCGTGGGTGCGCAGATCGCCTGGGTGATACCGGTGCCGTTTTACGCGCAGGCATTGGTGGCCGTGCAAAATGGGGAGGGTGGCACTGCCTATTCATTTCGCAACCCCGGTGAAGACGGAACATTCTATGGCAGGCAGACCATCGACCGGCAAACCGATGGACTCTCTGATATGGCCATCGCGCCGCATCTCGAAGCGTCGTTTGACCTTTCTCCCACCCAAACGATCCTCGGTGGCGTATCCGCCGCGTTCGGCCCCAATGACACCGGAGAAAACGACCGCACCCAAATCTATGGCGTCGATTTGTTTTACAAGTGGAAACCGGCCAATGCGGAAGGTGGTTGGCCGTTTGTCAAATGGCAGAGCGAAGCGATGTTTCGCAGATATGAGGCCGGACATGGCCTTGACGACAGTTTTCCCGTCGCGGAGACCTTCCATGACTGGGGTGCCTATTCCCAAGTCGTCTGGGGCTTCCACAAAGGGTGGGCCGCCGGCTTGCGCGGTGATTATGTCCACATGGAATCATCCGACATCACCGACGATCCCCAACGCCAGAGCCGCTACCGCCTGTCCACCGATCTCACCTGGTATCCTTCCGAGTTCTCCAAACTCCGCCTGCAATACAACCACGACATGCTCAAATCCACCGACTTCGAGCCCAACCGCGACGAGGACTCCGTTTTCCTGATGTATGAATTCAGCCTCGGCGCCCATGGTGCTCACAAATACTAAATGAAGAAAACTATAACTAACAATATCTACCCATCACCATGAAATACCATATCACCATCCTGCTAGCCGTTTTCGCCGCATGCACCGGCACGGCGCGGGCCAAACTCAACGTCGTCACAACTCTAGCAGATTATGCGGCTGTCGCCCGCGAAATCGGTGGCGATCATGTGGAGATCACCACCATGGCCAAGCCGACCGAAGATCCGCACTTTGTGGATGCCCGGCCGAGCTTCGTCGTGAAACTCCGTGCTGCCGACATCCTGATCGAAGGAGGCGCGGAGTTGGAGGTTGGCTGGCTGCTGCCATTGCTCCAGACCGCCCGCAACTCGAAACTCGAAGCCGGCGCGGTCGGACGCGTGCAAGCATCCGAAGGGATCCGCCTACTCGATGTGCCTGCCACACTCAGTCGTGCGGCGGGCGACGTTCACGCCTCCGGCAATCCGCATTTCATGATCGACCCGATCATCGCCAAAGCCGTTGCCGCGCACATCGCCAGGGCGTTCGCCGCCGCCGATCCGGCGAACGCTGCGACCTATGCCACCAATGAAAAGAAATTCGAGAGCACCATCGATGCCAAGCTTCAGGAGTGGGGCAAGGCATTGCTGCCATTCCGCGGACAACATCTTGCCGCTTATCATGACGACTGGCTCTACTTCGGCCGCCGCTTCGGGTTTGAAGTCGATGTCTTCCTCGAACCGAAGCCCGGCGTACCGCCGTCGCCGAAACATCTCGCCGAAGTGATCGCCCAGATCAGGACGGCGCATATTAAGGCTATCCTCGTCGAGCCGTTCCATAACCGGAAGATCGCCGAAAAGGTAGCATCCTCAACCGGTGCCCATGTTGTCGATGGCGCGCAATATCCGGAGGCATTGCCGAATACCGCGACCTACGTCCAATTGATCGACGTGCTGGTTGCTCGCCTAACCACAGCCCTCAGAAACTAACAATATGTTGGACGTGATGATGTGGCCGATTGTGGCCTGCCTGTTATTGCCCGGCCTGCTGGTTTATCTCGGCATGCATGTGGTCCGGCGAGGTATTATCTTCGTTGACATAGCGATGGCCCAGATGGCCTCTCTGGGCGTTTGTTTCGCCGTGATGAAACACATCGATTTGGATAGTCCCCGGACGTTCTGGATCTCTCTGGGATTCACCCTGCTGGCCGCCGCCTTATTCGCCTTCACCGGTAAACGCACCGGTGAGGTGCCGCAGGAGGCAATCATCGGTATCGCCTACGTCGTTGCGGCAGCCGCCTCGGTGATTCTCTTGAGTTACTCGACGGAAGGGGACGAGCAAATCAAGAACATGTTGATAGGCAATATCCTGCTCGTCACCAAACAGGAAATCTTCCGAACTCTCGCGCTTTTTGTCGGGGTGGGAGTGTTCCATTGGTTTGCCCGCAAGCGTTTCATGATGTTGTCATTCGCTCCGGAGGAAGCGGTAGCTGCCGGCGTGAGCGTGAAGTTGTGGGATTTCCTGTTTTACGCCACCTTCGGCTTGGTGGTCACCAGCTTCGTGCAAATCGTCGGCGTCCTTCTGGTGTTCACCTATCTGATCGTGCCCGCCGTCTGCGGAATCCTCACCGCCCGGCGATTCGGCGTCCGCCTGGCCATAGGGGTGGCGCTTTCCCTGGTCGGCGGTGTCACCGGCCTGATGGTCTCGTTCTATCAGGACATGCCATCCGGTGCCGCAATCGTTTGCGTCTTCGGCGTCTTGCTCGTACTGGCCGGAATCGTTTCGATTTTTGTTAAAGGAGAACCACGCAGCGTTGATGACTGATTCTTTTGGGGTATCATTGACTCAACCGCCTCTACGGCACCATCCCCGCTCAACGCTATGGTCCCACCCCCGAACCGGCAAAGCCAGCCGCCAAGGAACTCCCCACTTGCCCGTTTTGTAACGAAGAAAAATGACGGGGCCGCTCACGGCAGACGCACCCATATCCGATAGATCCGCGCCAGACCCGCAGGCGAATGAGCACCTTCAGTTTTCCCTCACAGCTTGAACTTAGGGCACTGGCTCATGAACTCATGCGGATTGCCATAGATCAGGGCATCCACCGCGTCCGCGCTGTGGCCGCGTCGCCGCATTTCCATGGCGGTGTAAGGAATGGATAGAGGAATGCTCACGCCCCAGTCACAGGCGCTGTTCATCCACAACCGCTCGCCACTGTATGTTTCAACGATGTCGATGGCTCTGGCCGGGGAGCACTTGGATCCCGGATAGAGCGTCATGCCCGCCCAGAAACCCGAATCCAGGACCATCTCGACGGTGTGTTCCTCAACGTGGTCGATGATGACACGTTCCGGCTTGATCCGGGAATTGTTTCTGAGCGCGTCGAGGGTCAGGCGTGTGCCCTTGAGTTTATCTTCGAGGTGCGGTGTGTGAACGAGGATGAGTTGATCGTGACTGGCGGCCAGTTCGATGTGCATCGTTAACACATCCAGCTCGTTGCGGCTGTTTTTGTTGAGCCCGATCTCACCGATGCCGAGCACGTTGGGTCGGTCGATGAACTCAGGGATGAGTTCGAGTACTTCCTTGGCCAAGCCGACATCCTCGGATTCCTTGGGATTGATGCAAAGCCAGCAGAAATGAGGCAGGCCGAACTTGGCGGAGCGTTGCGGTTCGTATTCAGTGAGCTGGAGAAAATAGTCATGGAATCCGTCGGCTGAACTGCGGTCAAAGCCTGCCCAGAACGCGGGTTCGCAGACCGCCGCGCACCCGCTGGCGACCATACTGATATAATCGTCGGTGGTGCGGCTGACCATGTGGGCGTGGGGTTCGATGTAACGCATGGGGAAGAGGCGGGTTGAAATTTGAAATCTGAAATTTGGAATCTGAAATTTGGAATCTGAAATTTGGAATCTGAAATTTGGAATCTGAAATTTGGAATCTGAAATTATACGGCGCCCGGCCAAGCACCACAGGCGGCCTTGGTGATGGCTGCGGGAATCGGCTTGTCCGTGGGATCGCTGAAGGCCAGAAGGATCCGTTTTGCCGCGTGTGGCTCGCCGGTGGAGAGTTCGGCCAAGGCGGAACGGAAAGCCTCGATCCGGAAATCATCCTGACCTTCTGCGCGGGCAACCCGGTCGAGGAATGCTCCGATATCGATCAGCTTGTGACGTGCTTCCACAAAATAGAGATCTAGTATTTCCTGTCGTGTCATGGTGGGGCGATTGGTTTGAGGTTGGTGGATTCAGTAGCTGTCTTTTCCGATCTTCACTTTGCCACGGAAGATGTAATAGACGGTGGTGGTGTAGGTCAGGACGATAGGCATGGCTGGCGGCCGATTTCCGCCGTGAACCAACCGGCTTGGTTGGCTATCTGCGTGAGCTGCGCCGCCGGCACGGCCAGCAGCAAGAACCAGCGTGTCAGGTAATGCTCGGGGTCGGCGAGTTTCCCCCGCCACCCCAGGGTTGTCATGACGGACACGGTAAGACGGCCCCCTAACCTCGCCGCCCCTCAGGTCAAACAACGCAAACTTGACCGCCCGCCCCAGGCGCGGTGCCAGCACGTCTTCCTTTTCTTCCTCCGCGACTGCCACTCGAATCTGGGTTCCGTCCGTCATTTCGTTCTGGGCATACGCTCAAAACGTCGAGCCGGCAAGGACAAATAACGACCCGCACGATCGCTCTGATCAAAGGGAGGGCGATGAGGCTGGATTCTTGCGACAGCCGAGCCGTGATGTTGGTCCGGAATCGAGATGGACGACCCCGCCCTCGATTCGCACCGCCATGCCCTTGGTCAGACACGTTGCCACGGTCTGGCGGGCACGGGCCAGGATGCGACTGAATGTCTGCCGGGAGATCCCCATGAGGCGGGACGCTTCAAGCTGGGGCATTCCTTCCACGTCGGCTAGGCGCAGGGCCTCGAATTCATCGAGCGAGAGCACGCGTTCTTCCAAGTCGCGAAGCGGGATGCCCGCCGGTTTGAAATAAACGACTCCCGGAAGTGTTGCGATGCGTCGGGGACAATGCGGACGGGCCATGATCCGAGGCTAGATCAACAGGAGCCGCATGGGCAAGCCGGCACCACAGCGGGCCTTTTCTTTTATTTTGTCTGTCACTCTATCAATCCTATCCAAGCGAGAAATTCCTGGTTGCCATCGGTGCCGGTGATGGGCGATGGGATGAGGCCGCGCCAGGTGAGGCCGTGTCGGGCGGTGATGAAGGTGTGGATTTTTTCCACGGCGCGCTCATGGAGTTGGGGGTCGCGCACGATGCCGCCTTTGGAGATATCCTCGCGGCGTAGTTCAAATTGAGGTTTGATGAGGCATACCACGCTTCCTTGGGGTTCTAAAACCGGGAAAACCGCTGGGAGCACTTGGGTGAGCGAAATGAACGAAAGGTCCATGACGGCCAGGCGCACAGGCTCGCCGATGTCCTCCGGGACCATGTGCCTCGCGTTGAATTGTTCTTTGACGACGACCCGCGGGTCGTTGCGCAGTTTCCAAACCAGTTGGTTGGTGCCCACATCCACGGCGTGGACGCGCAGCGCTCCGTGCTGGAGGAGGCAATCGGTGAACCCGCCGGTGGATGCTCCGACATCCAAGCAGACCCAGCCGCTCGGCTCGATCGCGAACGCCTTGAGCGCCGCCTCGAGCTTGAGGCCGCCGCGCCCGACAAAGCGTGGCCGTTGGCGGACCTCAAGTGGCGCATCCAGGGGAAGTTTCGTGCTAGATTTGTCGATGACCCGATCACCGCTGCGGACCTCGCCGGCTAGGATCAGGCGTTGCGCCTGCTCGCGAGAATCGCAGAGAGCGCGAGCAACTAACAAAATGTCGGTGCGTTCGGTTTTCATTGGGCTTTGCCAAGGACAAGCAAGCAGGTGACGGTGGCCCTCGCAAGAACCGTATCCGTTGCGTCAGACCGCGTGGAGTTTGAAACTTGTTTCTTGCCTAGAACGCCATCCGCCTTAACCATTCCGGCGTGACACGCCACCGCACCGACGACCTCCGCATTACCGGCTTGAATCCACTGATTTCGCCGGCGGTGCTAGCGTATTACCTGCCGCTTACCGAGAAAGCGTCCGAGTTAGTGGCTCATACGCGCGCCGAAGCCGAAGCGATTCTCCAGGGTGAGGATGACCGCTTGCTGGCTGTGGTTGGCCCGTGTTCGATTCACGATCCGGAGGCAGCTAAGGAATACGGGGAAAAGTTGAAGCGTGAGGCGGATCGCTTGCGGGATGACATTTTGGTAGTCATGCGTGTTTATTTCGAGAAGCCGCGCACGACGGTGGGTTGGAAGGGTCTCATCAACGACCCCGGCCTAGATGACTCGTTTGATATCAATCAGGGACTGCGTGACGCCCGCGGGTTGTTGCTAGACTTGGCCAACATGGGCGTGCCGGCTGGCACCGAGTTTCTCGATACTATTTCCCCGCAATACCTCGCGGATCTCATCGTCTGGGGTGCCATCGGCGCACGCACCACCGAATCCCAGATCCATCGAGAACTCGCCTCAGGCCTCTCGATGCCCGTGGGCTTCAAAAATGGCACCGGCGGCTCCATCCAGATCGCCCTAGACGCCATCCAATCTGCGTCACACCCACACCATTTTCTCTCCGTCACCAAACAGGGCGTGTCCGCGATTTTTTCCACCTCCGGCAATGAATCGTGCCACTTGATCCTGCGGGGCGGTAAATCCGGACCCAACTATGATAAGCCGAGCATCGATAAAGCGGCGGCCATGTTGCGCGCCCAGCATCTCACCGAGTCGGTCATGATTGACTGCTCGCATGGCAATTCGCACAAGGATTTCCGCAACCAGCC
>JBDLWH010000219.1:0-3639 GCA_039804325.1 Verrucomicrobiota bacterium | reverse complement strand
CGGTGCCGTCGAGGCCGAGGGACCAAAGCGCGATGTCCACGTGGTGACCGACCCAGTCAAGAAGCTGGCCGCCGCCGAAGCTGTTGTGCCAGCGCCAATTCCACGGGTGAATCATCGGGTGATAAGGGAACTCGCCGACGGGGGCGCAGTAGGTTTTCCAGTCGAGATGGGCAGGCGGATGGCCGATCATGGCGGCGACTTGGTCAACAGGGGTATGCTGATGGATGCTCATGCCGGAGGGCGTGCCGCATTCGAAGCGGGTGATTTTGCCAAGGGTGTCGTTTTCGATGAGTGCCTTGAAGCGCCGGAATTCACCGCCAGAGCGTTGCCATGAGCCAGTCTGCCAAACGCGTTTATTTTTGGCCATGGCATCCACCAGCATACGGCCTTCTGCGAGGCCCCAGGTGAAGGGTTTTTCGCCATAGACATCTTTGCCGGCGTTGGCGCAATCGATGCCGATGCGGGCGTGCCAATGGTCCGGGGTGGCGAGGCTCACCACATCGAGGCCGGGGTGCTGGAGGAGATCGGCGTGATGGGCGTAGATCTTGCAGTCGGTATTTTTATAAAATTCATCCACCTTGGCCTTGGCTTTGGCGGCTTGGATGGAGTCCACATCACAGACGGCGACGACGCGGACGCCCTTGATGTTGAGGAAATTGCCCATGTTGCCGCGCCCTTGTCCGCCAAGTCCGACGCAGCCCATGAGAATCTCATCATTCGGCGAGCCCGGCTGAGCGCGGAGGTAGGCCATGGGGGCGAGGCCGAGGGCGGCTGCCGTGGTGGCGAGGAACTTGCGGCGTGGGATGCAGTTGAGGGTAGCGTTCATGGTGATTGGTTTATGATGAGGATTAATAAATCAGGAGAATTTGGGTTCCCAACCGGCGCGGTATTTCCGCTTTAGCATCGCTTTCACTTCGGGTAAACCACGAGCTTCCATCGTTTTGGAATTCCAGTCGATTTTTTTGCCCAGGCGGACGGAGAGATTTCCAGCGAGCACCATTTCGGTGAGCGGGCCGGCGTGATCCACGAAATTGGAGATCGGCTTGGGGCCCTCGCCACGGATGGCACGGCAGAGTTCTTGAGTGGGGCCGCCTTTGACGCGGGGGTAAACTTTCGCGATTGAGCGGGTCTTTTCGCGCAGCGCTTCGGGGAAAACCACGGGAGCGGTGCCGCAATAGGCGTCATTGACGAAAATACTGCCCTCCGTGCCGACAAAGACTTGGCCGAAGCCTTCGTTGAGCTTGATATCGGCGGGAATCCCCGGTGGGCGGATGAAATTTTTGTCCGTGTTCGGGTCATTGATGCCGTCTTGCCAGATGATTTTGACGGCGGCGCGATTCCCCTTCGCGGGGAAATCATAGATGATGGTCGCACGCTTAGGGGCCATGTTTTCGTCAAACTCCGAAACCTTGCTGGACTCCACCACGAAGTCGCCCTGGAGACCGAGCACCCAAAAGGCGGAATTCATGCTGTGGCAGCCGATATCGCCGAGCGCACCGCAGCCATAGTCCCAGAAGCCGCGCCATTTGAAGGGGTGGATGTCCGGGTGATACGGGCGATCGGTGGCGCAGGTGCCTTGCCAGACGTCCCAATTGATGCCGACGGGCACAGGCGTGGCGGGAAATTTGAGTCCCTTGCCCTGAGGCCAGATCGGGCGGTTCGTCCAGTAGTGAACTTCTTTCACCTCGCCGATGAGTCCGGACTCGATCCATTCGCGCAGGACGCGGGTGCCTTCCATGGTCGCGCCTTGATTGCCCATCACGGTGAGCACGTTTTTTTCCTTGGCGTAGTTTGCCAGCGCGCGGGCTTCCCAAAGGTTATTGCACATCGGCTTTTGCACCATGACCGGCTTGCCGCGCTTGATCGCTTCAAGCGCGATCGGGAAATGCATGTGGTCGGGCGTGGAAACGGTGACCACGTCGATCTGATCCGCCACGGCGGCGAACATTTCCCGGTAGTCCGAGAAATACTTGGCCTCGGGGTAGCTCGCCATGGCTTTGGAGGCCATTTTTGGATCGATATCGCAGAGGAAGGCGATGCGGTTGCCGCTGGCAATCTCGGATATGTCGCTCGCGCCCTTGCCGCCGCAGCCGATGGCGGCGACGTTGAGTTGTTTTAGGGCTTTTTCTTGGCCGAGAAGGAGATTGGGGGCGAATACTGTGCCGGCTAAGGTAGCTGCGGATTTGATGAAGCTGCGGCGAGTCCGATGTGGCATGGCAATTGATTTTTACGAGCCGGGGTCGCCGAATTGTTCAGGTTTTTTTGAGAAATTGAATGAGCCCGGAGTGCTCGTCTGCGAAAGGGCTAGCGCTTTTTGCGGAGGCGCTTGCCGGTCAGGCGGGTGGCGATGAGGTTCGGGCAACGTCCTTTGAGTCGGAGTTGTTCGCAGTTGGCCTCGATTTTGATCGCCTGCCGGACGGGCTTGAAACCGAGCCTGCGGGTGATGCAGTCGTTGAGCATTTCGAGGTGGGAGTCCTCGAATTCTACCACGCGCCCGCAGTCGATGCAGAGCAGGTGATTGTGCGAGGGCTTGTCGAGGAAGTTGGGATCGTAAGTGGTTTGGTTTTCCCCGAGATCGATTTCGCGGAGTAAATCTGCCTCCACCAGCAGGCCGAGCGTCCGGTAAACGGTGGCTCGAGAGGTCTCGGCGTCGAGTTTCCGGACGCGGTCGAATAGCTCGTCTGCCGTGAAATGCTCGTCCTTGGAGAAGGCCGCCTTTGCGATTGTGTCACGCTGGCTCGTCCGGCGCAGACCTTTGCGTCGGATGAAATCATTGAGCCGTTCCTGAATGCTAGCGTCCACTGGGTGCCTTCTAGCGCCGCCGCCGGGACAGGGGAAGGGAAATAAGATTCGTTTGGCTGTTGGACTTCGTTAGCGGCGAGAGCGCCCAGCTGCTAGGAAATGCTCTATTTACTCCGAGAGTCGGAAGCCACGCTCCGCCCTTGCCAAAAACGGCTCCGTCGCGCCGGGCAACCTCAACCGCATCGGCCTGCGCGCCCTCGCACGGGTGAGCCAAGAGCGAAAATGCCTGAAATTTTTTGCAGGAAACGGTGCTTGGGAATCGTATTGCGCGACATGATGAAATTTAAAATTCTGCTCGGCTGGGCGGCGGCGCTGGTGATGCCAGCGCTGGCGCAGGACGTGCCGAAGGTGTTGGCGATCGGTGCGGACCTACCCGCATTTTCGCTGCCGGGCACGGACGGGAAAATTTACGCGGCGGCGGATTTTAAGGAGGCCAAAGCCTTATGCGTGATTTTCACCTGCAACCATTGCCCAGATTCGGTGGCGGCTGGCTCGAGGATGGAGCAGGTCCATCAACATTATAAAAGCAAGGGCGTCTCGCTGGTGGCGGTGAATGGAAATAATCCGGCCAGCCTCAGGCCGGACGAACTCGGCTACTCACCCTTCGGCGACTCGCAGGAGGAAATGGCCCCCTTCGCCAAGGACTTCGGCTGGACGTTTCCCTATCTTTATGACGGCGCGAAGCAGGAATTCACCATCGCCTGTGGCGCACAATCCACGCCGCACCTGTTCGTTTTCGATGCGGGGCGCAAGCTGCGCTACACGGGCCGGATGGACGACGGCGGGCGAAATTCTGGCCCGGTGCCAAAAAGCTATCTGCGAGACGCTCTCGATGCC
>JBDLWH010000218.1:0-4823 GCA_039804325.1 Verrucomicrobiota bacterium | reverse complement strand
CGCGTCGCTCTGGAGTCTGCGAGACTTGCGAAAAGGGGTGGTTTGATCACACCATGGATACGGCACCGGCGCACCGGTCTGAGTGGCGCACCGGGCAAGTGCAGCGCCCAAGCCGCCGGGGTAAATTCCCTCGCGCTTCAAGGCAGTGATTTCGGCGTCATTTTCACTGGCGCGCCACCTCAGGAGGTCCAAGACATCCGTCAGTTGCTCATCAGCGGCGTTTTGTCGGTTGCCCAACGCGCCAAGTGGTGGCAAAGTCTCCCGCCATGAATTTACGTTTGCCACGCTTGTTAGGAGTGATTGCCATGCTCGCCACCCCCGTCCAGGGAGCCCCGGCGGCCACGCCAGAGGTCAACGCCCAAGCCCCCGCTGCGATCCCTGCTGACTTGCTCGATGATCCACACGTGCGCGAGGAGCTCGCGGTCAACGAATTTACCGCCCCCTCAATCTCAAAACTTTTTGATACTCTCCAGTTTCTCATGCCGCTACCGGTGGTGGAAACCGAGCGTAAAATGCCAGCGCGCATGCCGATGGACCGGGCAGACCTGGCCATGGAACTCGGATTCCTCATCGCAGATGGATTTCTCGTCGTGCAAGCCGAACAATTAGAAAGAGTGGAAGAGCTGGCCAAGGATCTCACGCGTTATGGCAAAGCGCTCGGTGCCGGGGACCGGGTGAACCGGCACTCGGCTAGCCTGCTAGATAGCGCCAAGAAGAAAAACGTGACGCAATTGAAGAAGGAGCTCTCGGCGACGCAGCGCGACGTGGAGGCGGAGTTGGTGACTTTGCGTGACGCGGATTTGGCGCATTTGATATCACTGGGCGGATGGGTCCGAGCCCTCGAGGTTTCCACGGTGGCCGTTGACAAACAATTTTCCCAGGAACGAGCCCGCAAGGTCATGCGCGAAGACATCGCCGACTATTACACCGAGTCGGTCGCGGGACTGGAGCCACGGATTTCGGAACGCCCGAATTATCTGGCCATGCGTGATCTGCTCGCCGGGCTGCGCACCGAAATGGTCCTCAAAGAAGGCCAAGAGCCGACGGTGAACATGATGAAGGAGATCCGCAAACAAGCGGCCAAACTCGTGGAACTCGCACTCCAACGGAAACAATGAACCTCAACTCGTTAGATCAAGTCGCCGTCCTCGGGCTCGGCATCATCGGTTCTCGCGCCGTCTCGCGCCTGATGGATGCGCACTGGCCGGTGGCCAGTTGGAACCGTACTCCCAAAGGATTGCCCGGCGAGTCCCCCACCCCAGAAACCGCCGTGACCGGCGCACAAGTGATCTCGCTCTACCTGAAAGACGCCCCCGCGTTGCGAGAGGTGATGACACGCATCGCGCCGGTATTGCAACCCGGGCAGATCATCCTTAATCATTCCACCGTCGATTTGGAAACCACCCAATGGCTCGCGCAGGCGTGTTTGGCTCGCTCCTGCCGGTTTTTGGATGCGCCCTTTACGGGGAGCAAGATGGCCGCTGCTGCCGGGCAGTTGGTTTATTACATCGGCGGTGACACGGGTTTAGCAGAAGAGATCGAACCCTATCTAGCTGTTACTAGCAAGTCCCGCCTCCACTGCGGCCCAGTCGGCTCCGCAACGGTCATCAAGCTCGCGACCAACCTCATCTCCGCGTGCACCGTGCAGGCCATGGCGGAATCTCTGGCCATCACCACGCGTCACGGAGTGCCTGCGGAGTGCCTCATCCGGGCTGTCGCTGAAAATGTCAGTGCCTCGCCTTTGACCGCCATGAAGTTCCCCACCATGCTCGCGTCTAACTACGAGACGCATTTCTCGTTATCTAACATGGGGAAGGATAGCCGCTACATGCTAGCCCTAGCAGAATCCGCCGGTGTAGAAACTCCAGCCATACGGGCCGTGTCGCATCGCATGGCCGAGTTGTGTGCCGCAGGGTATGGCGATCTCGATTATTCCGCGCTGGCAAAACCGTATCTCGATAGCCACTGAGCATTTCCGCATTTGAATGGCGGGATGGTGACTCACCAGGTGTCGGCGATGACCCGTTGCAGAGGCATCATCCTAGAAAGAGAATTGGAACCACGGATGAACGCGGAGTGACACCGATTTTCAAGAGGTGGCATAGATCGGACGGATCACTCGGTAGATGAGGGGAGAAATCGCCGCAAATTTCTTATGATCAGCGTTCATCTGCGTCCATCCGTGGTTCTACTTTCCTCGTTAGGGTCATGAGTTAATTTCGGCTTGCGCGGAAAAACCGTTTGCGGATGACCATGGTAGAATACGAGCGGGTGATGGGGGCACCCTGGCCGACGATTGAGTCTTCGATGAGGTTCCATGTGATGAGATCGGTGGACGACTCGATCTGATAGATAGCATCTTTAGCGGCGTTGAAGCGGAATTCGACGCTGGAAGGGACGGATGCGGGCCCGGTGTGAATTGATGAGAGCAAGTCCGGCGTGCTAGTGGCTAGGGTGGGATTGTAACCGGCCATGACCTCAAAGCCATCGCCAAAGCCGTCGGCGTCGCTGTCTGCGAGGATGGGATTGCTATGGTAAACGGAGACTTCTTTTCCGTCGGTGAGCCCGTCGCCGTCGCTGTCAGGGTTTTTGGGATCGGTGGAATAGCCGATTTCGAGCAGATAGGCGTCGCGAGTGAGCAAAGAACTGCAGTCAACCCACTTGCCAGCATCCCCGACGATTTCGGCGTAATCCAAGGTATTACCAGAGACGGAGCTAGGTTTGTTCGTTGCCCAATAAGTGAAGGCAAACGCTTGGCCGTTCACCCATTTCCAGGTGCCATCGACCTCAGTGTCCGACGCGCCAATCCAGAGGCCGAGGTAGGGGGCGAGAGCACCGGCATCGAGGGAAGCCATGGCACGTTTCCAGAGGGTTTCGGTCGCGAAACACGCGAGTTCGCCACCGCGGGCGTGAGCATCGGCACGGGCCTTGGCCCAGGTGAAGGAGCCGCTGATGATAGAGAATCGACCAATACCGGCTTCATATCCGTCTCTCAGCCCGTCGCCGTCGCTATCTGCGAGATTTGGGTTAGTGCCGTAGATAACAACTTCGTCGTAGGCGTTCAGGCCGTCGTGATCAGCGTCCGAGTTATCGGCGAGAAAGGTGGCACCAAGCGTCTTGTGATCATCCATCAAGAGCGCGAGCGTCTTGTCGGTGCTAGTGGATGCCCCGGACCAAGCGGTGAAGAGGAATCCGGGCGATGGGACGGCAGTGAGCGAGACGATAGAACCTGAGAGAATCTGATCGCCGTTAGCCGCGCCGGCAATCGAACCGTGCGATAGCGGATTGATCGTCAGCACCCACTCGCGGGAATCGATGAGGGTGTTTGGCGATTGACCGGTGATGAGAATAGAACGAGCAGGGCGAAACCCGAACGCATCGTCGGTGATGGACGGGGTGATGCGGTAGCGATATGCGACGCGGCAGCCGAGGGCGTAATAGCTCCAATCGCCGCCGCGCAGCACGCGGGTGGTACCGGTTGCGGGGCCATGAGGGTCGGTGGCGGCCGTGGTGTCATAGGTGGTGGCGTAGCAATCCCAAACCCACTCCCTGACGTTGCCGGCCATGTGATAGAGGCCATAGCCGTTCGCATCAAAACTGTTCGCGGGAGCGGTGTAGGGAGTTCCGCCGGTTGCGTAAGTTGGATGAAAGCCAAGGGTGGTGCTTATGTCATAAGCGTCTGCGATTCTGCTGTTATAGTTAGCATCCGTGTGTGTGATGTCATCACCCCATGGGAAGCGTTTTCCGGTTAGGCCGCCACGGGCGGATTTTTCCCACTCCGCTTCGGTTGGTAGTCGATAGCCATTGGCGTTCCAATTGACCATCGTGTTGTTGATGTCTTTGGTGCCCGTTCGGTAGATCGTCGTCTTAGCGGCATTGGTGTAATAACAAGGCTTTAGACCTTCCATTTCGCTTTTGGCATTGCACCATTTGACCACGTCATACCAAGTGACTTTTTCGATTGGGTGGTTAATGCCCTTGGAGGCACCTGAGGCGAGCTTCGAATAGCCATGTCCGAGAGCCCATGCGCGCACCACGTTCCACTGGGCCTGGGAGACCTCATTTTTTTGGAGGAAGAACGAGCTCAGGCTCACCGAATGGGATGGGGCGTCCGCATCCCTGTCGAGCGCATCGCCCATGGTGAAGGAGCCCACAGGAATGCGCGAAAATTCGCTAGATGCTAGGCTATCAGCTATCTGAATGCGGAAGCGGGTTCGCGTGGAGTATTGGTCATTCCAATCATTGCCGGCATTCCAAGTGACTTTCAGGCCGGTGGCGGGGGGCACTTTACTGCCGACATCACCGGTGAGGGTGGAGGCGGGCACGGACCAGGTCACCCCACCATCTGCGGAAATATCGAGCGAAACAGCCACTGGCGAGGTTCCGCCGCTGAGGTCATAATGGATATCGACGAGTTTGGTACCGCTGCGTTGGGCGGCGCTGATGTTAGAGACGGTGACTTGGGCGAAGCCCGCCGGGGTGGCGGCGAGTGCCAGCGCTGTGAGCCAGACGAGGCAACAAGGGGGCCGATTCATGAATGACATACCGTTAGATCCGTGCGATCAATGATGACGAACCATTTAACGCCTGTTAGCTGGGCGAAGTGAAGATTTCTGACTGGATTTTGGCTTGGGCGGGGTGGCCTCGGATGTCTCAACCGGGGTGGCTTTGGGCGGAGAGCCATTTTTTCCGGTAGGTTCGACTTGGGGGATTTCGTTGACGTCGGGGAGGACGCCTGGGCCATCGGCGAATTGGCGGGCTTTGGGGGAGATTTTGTAGCGAGAATCCATATCAGTTTGGACATCGTGGAGAGTGCGTTCCCC
>JBDLWH010000217.1:0-5739 GCA_039804325.1 Verrucomicrobiota bacterium | reverse complement strand
CGGCGAGCGGGACGACGGTGTTGACGAGGCCCATGTCGAGCGCTTGCTGGGCGTCGTATTGGCGGCAGAGATACCAGATTTCTCGGGCTTTTTTCTGGCCGACGATGCGGGCCAAATAGCTTGACCCGAGACCGCCATCGAATGAGCCGACCTTTGGGCCGGTCTGGCCAAAACGAGCATTGTCGGCAGCGATGGTGAGGTCGCAAACGATGTGTAAGACGTGGCCGCCGCCGATGGCATAACCAGCGACCATCGCCACAACTGGCTTAGGCAATGAGCGGATTTTTTTTTGTAAATCGAGCACATTGAGACGCGGGACGCCGTCCTCGCCGATATAACCGGCGTGACCGCGGACTTTCTGGTCGCCCCCAGAACAAAACGCCAAATCCCCTGCGCCCGTCAAAATAATCACCCCGACGCTTGGGTCCTCATGCGCGTGATCAAATGCGACTAACATCTCTTTCACCGTTTGCGGGCGAAACGCATTGCGCACTTCCGGCCGGTTGATGGTGATTTTGGCTATTTTCCCCGCATCCGTTGTCTCGTAACAGATGTCCTCAAACTCGCGCACGGTCGTCCACATGGACCAAGCGTGCATGAGCCAGAGCCAATCCGCAACCCGCGACTCGGAGAAACGACGCCATCACCCGCCACCACGCAGGAAATGGGCGGTCTGGGCCGCGAGCCACGCTTGCGCTTCCCACGGGACGCGATGACCCGCTGCCGGGGCCACGGCCAGGGTGGCCCTAGGCATGTGGGTGATCGCGCGCTGGGCCAGCGCAAGAAATTTGGGATCATTTTCCCCGGCGACCCAAAGCACGGGGATGGTGATTTCGGCAAGTCTGTCCCACAATGGTTGCTGGGCACCTAACGACCAATCCACAAAACTGCGCGCGATTTCCCGCCGCCGCCCCGCCAAGCGCCCCACGGCCTGCACATCTCGAAAAACCGGGGTCTGGGCGAGAAGCGGTTGCGCGTCCCAAGCGGCCAAAAACTCCTGCCAGTTTCCCGTGAGCGCGCGAGTCGCCCATGCCGCATCTGCCGTGCGCCGGGCGTCGCGCTCGGCGGCCACCTCCAGCCCTGGATGCGCCGAAACCATCACCGCTGCCTGCCAACCATGGCGTTTTTCCAACAACGCATGGAGTGCCAGCCGCCCGCCCATCGAGTAACCCAGCAGCGCTCGCCCACCACTCCGGGTCACCTCGGCACCCGCGTCGGCATTGAGCGCGGCCCCAAAGTCTGCTAGCGGCAGCGGCCCGCCTTCGAGAAACCGCCACCCATCCACGGCCCGGGTGCCAATTTTTTCTGTGGCGAGAGATTTGGCCAGTCCACGCCAATCAGCGGCCATGCCGAGCGCCCCGTGGAGGCACCAACATTCGATGGCCCCAGCCTCGCGGCGTTCGTCGGCCAGTTTGGAGTATTGAATCATGGCTGGCGGCTTCCTTCCATCACGGCGCGCAGGGCCTCACGGCATTCTTCCTGCATCTCACCGCTGCCTAAAGCCCCTAACCACAACGCCACCATCGCCACCATCGCCACCACCCCAAGCACGATGAATAACCAGAAAATGAGGGCCAGAAAAATGCCCACCCCATCGAGTTTTTTGTGATACGCGTATCCCGCTGGGCACGCGAAGCTGCGGTAGCTGATCCAAAGATTGAGGATGGGCACGAAATTCGCAAGATACCACCACCGGCTCATGCCCAGATTCACGAGGCGCATCAACCCGAAATACACACCGACAATCCATGGCAGAAAGGCGGCGACCATAGTGACGATCGCCATGACATCCGGGCCAAGTTGCGATGCCAAAAGACTCATCCCTAACGGCAAACAAAAAATCCATGCCACCGGGAATACCATCGTCGCGATGATAAAACTCCGTCGGCGTGCCCCTGGCCACTCGGCCTCCTGCCCCATCATGACCTTCACAGACTCTGCTGGTGACCCTGCGCTGAGATCCGCCGTCGCTGCCAGCGATTCGGGCGCCGAGGGCGCGGATGATTTATCAAACAAGCCCGCGATTTGCCCCGCTGGTTTCCACTCGACCATGCCATGAGTCCAGACCAGATCAAGCCGCGGATTGAGCGTGGCCTCCTGCGCCATGAGTTGCAACGCCGCCAGAGTCACCGGCCCGACGCGTTCTCCCTGATGCGTGTAAAACCATGCGTCTTGTGCCGATTCATTCATGAACCCTGTCTATCTGATGTGGCGCGGCCTGTCAAACGATGGGTCTTGCAGATTATTTCTCGAACAACTCCCCCGCAAGTTTTTGATAAACCTCTTGGCTGATGAGAAACGGATGTGGCCCGGTGCTCAGGCGGCCATAATAAAAACCGGGATTGGGCCCGGGGCTACTCGGCGCAAAGCTCACTTTGCGCGTGTTCATGCCGGAAAAATCCCCCTGGTCATTCACGGTTTTTTCGATGACGGCCATGCTCAGCGACGGGCTGGCCAGTGCCGTGGCCGCGGCGTCATCGCTAGGGGAGAGCCAGCGCGTGGCTTTCAGACCTTCCAAAACCGACAACATGAAATTGGCCCGCGGCGCATCGAGTTCGCGAGTCAATGCCTGACCCTTGCTCTCCGCTTGCCAGGATTCCTCGTTAAACTTGTATTTGAGCACCACCGGCAATTCGTCGCTTGCTTGGCGCTCGATGGCCATGAGGTTGACACGATCCAGCGACCAGACCCGAGCATGCCGCCATTCATAAGAATGCACGGCGATGGCATCCACGAGCGCCGCCTCCACGCGCATCACGGTGGGGGTTCCTAGGCGATTCACAAAAACCCTGCCCTTAGCGTCGATGCCAAACCGAAGCTCAAGACACTGACGGTCAGCGCCTAACATCCGAACGGTGAGAAACGGCCGGGTCAACCCCCAGGGAGTGAAGTCGGTGGCCGCATCACTCACAAACCCAATCGCCCGGCTCGTCGTCACCGCTTTGAGCAGGGCGTAGAGGTTTTCCTCGTTGGCCTCGCCTGCCAATCCGTCAGTGCCAACCATCCACGGCCTAGGTGGATTGCGTGAGATCACGATTTCCGGGCCGGTGGCCGGTTGAATCGAGATGCTGCGCAGAGATTGGATGTTGAGGTGGGTGAGCGTGGGATCACGTAGCTCATTGACGGTCAACGGCAAATCGGCCAACGAGACCAACCCGGGCTCAGGTTTGAGCGGCAAATCAAATACCGTGTGGCGACGATCACTCACGATCGCTTTCACCTCGTGGGATTCCGCCGTCTCCGGCGGAAAAATTTCCAACTGCGTTTCGGTTTCCCCCGAGAAGGAAACCAGCGCGATCTGGCGAGTCTTGATCGCGCTGTCGTTGACGGGCAACGTGATGGCCGCTCGGTCCGAGACTTTCACGGCTTGCAATTCGTATAGCCCTTCTAGCAGTGCCTTCATGGCGGCTGGGTCCGTCGGCAAATCCAGTGGTTTGACGATGCGCCACGGGCTTTGGGGCGTCTCGCGTCCCAGGGTGAGATCGCCCTGTTGTGACCGGATGCGGATATTGCGCAAGGTCATCGGGTTAAAATAAAACGGCCGATGGTCGCGCAGCAATTTCAGCCCATCCTTGAACCATAACGCCATGTCTCCGGTGCATGCGTAAATGTGATGGTTGTGATTCTTGTCGCGTGGCTGCACAAAAACCGTCGGCACCGCTTGCTCAAGCCCTTCCATTTCCGCTTTCCACGGGGTGAGCCGCCCAAGTTTGTATTTCGCCAGCGGTGTGTGCTGCGCATCCTCTAAGCGGATACTCACCGCGCTATCTTTGAGCCCCGCCTTGATCGGGTCTATCTTGTCTTCCGAAGCAAAATCTTCCACCCGCAGACCAAGCGTGAAATGAATCAACGCCACAGCGGCCCGAGGATCCATGCGGTCCTCCCACGGCGTGGCCGCCTGCCAACCGTCTGGGTTCAACGAAAACGTCGCGCTCGTCCCGCTCGTGGAAATCCGAATGTGCTTCACCTCGCTTGGCGAAAACCCACGATACAGGCGTTGTCCCACCGGTGTCGGCGGAGCCCCGAATATCGAGTCAAAATTCCCCTGCTGCCATTGCCATCCTGCCATGGCGCAGATGGCGGCGGCGACGAGCGCGAGCAAAAACGTATATCCTAATGAACGCATGGCAGATCAAACACGTCGCGACGACCACACAAAGGCTCCGATAACACCAAGCAACGCCGGTAGAAAAAAAAGATTCACCCGGTTAATGAAGGACACTTGCGCGTCTAACAACGGTAGCTTGTAGGTGCCCAGCGATCGCGGACCGATACCCGCTAGCGACGCCCGCCCGACAAGCCAGTTGGCACTGGACGCCACAAAATCGAGGTTTTCGCCGCGTTGGTATTTGGGGTCGAGGAAGTCGGTGTTGGACATCACGACCATGCGCGACGTGTCCGCTGCGAATCGATCGTCGGACGCCGCCCCTCGGGTGACGCACGCCGCCAGAAAAATCGGTGGCTTGGTGTCCTCCTTTTCATCAAACGCTTCCTTGCCCAGCCCAAATTTGGCTTCCCCCCAAAAACCGTCTAACGCCTGAATCAACCCCATCGGATAGATACGACGGTTCAACAAATCCTCAGCTCCTTCTCTGACTTCCAGTGACGAACTCGCCCCGCCAAACTCGGTGGTTTGCCCGGCTAGGTCGCGGGTGAATTCCACCCCCTTGGTGAAAACCCCTCTAGCCGCCGTGACCAGCTTGGTTTTCTCCCGGGCAATCACCCTATCCTTGCGCGGCGTGATCCCATGGGCTCGCAAAAACGTCCGGAGCTTAGGCGGCGCTTCACCGTCCTCGATCAACACGAGAATAGCCGCGCGCGCCTTGTTCCAGTATCGCTCTAACACCGCGAGCTCGTCATCCGTGAGGTCATATTTGGGAGCCGCCAGCACAATGCCCGCGACGTCATCCGGGATGTCTGCCATACCCGATAGATTCATCGCCTGAAGCTCGATGTTTTGAAATCGCAGCGTGCTTTCCAATGCGTTGAGGGGCGCGGCGGTGCTATCGCCCTCGAGGCGACTCTTATCAGCGAGCAAAGCCATCTTGCGCGGCTGGCCTTCGAGCGATTCCACAAGGCGCGCCGTGAGCAAGTCCTCACCCTGGAAGCCCGTCAGCTTGCGTGTCCCCTCTGCGGTGGCGAACACCCCCATGTCCTCGGCCACGACAAGTTTGACGTGCGCATTGAGGACTCGCCCTTTCTGAGCATCCTCGGTGATGACCGCGCTCTCATCGGCTCGCGCATCGATGATGATCATGTCGCGCACCAACGACAGCCCATAAGCTGCCCCAACCTCCTGCATCCGGTCCGCATTGCGCATGGGGTCCACCAGATGAAGCTGAATCTTCCCGTTGGAATGCCGCACGTATTCCTCCGTCAGCGCTCGAACACGTTCGTAAAACGGCGACGTCCGACGAAACGCCATCACCCACTTCACGGGCTTCTCTCGACGGCTCAATGCCTCGCTCTCTAAATATCGCCGGGTCGCCGACGATAGCGTGTAATCCGCACTGCGGCTCAAATCAACACGCGCATAGTGACCCTGCGACAGATAGTTTAACGCAATCAGAATGACCGCCGCAAAGACAACTTGCAGCACGGAAAGCATGCCCATCCCCCAGCGGTTGAGCGGGCGAGCTTGTTTTTTGTTAGGTTCAGCAATGGTTTCTGACATGAGACCGGGCAATGGGCATCAACGTTTCCAGCGGCGATAGTCCACCACCTGATAGGTGAGAAATA
>JBDLWH010000216.1:0-3346 GCA_039804325.1 Verrucomicrobiota bacterium | reverse complement strand
CGCGACATCGTCTGGCTACTCCGGCCCCAAGGTGACCACCGCATCGGCACGGTCGAACACTTGCGAGAAACCAGTTCCATCATGCTCGAAACCCTTAAATGGACCTTCACCGCCAACGATGAATCATGGCAGACGGAACTGCCCGACGAGGCCACCCGCCACCTGTTCCTCTTTTTCCGCGAGGCCCTCCACAATATCTTGCGCCATGCCCAAGCGTCTCACGTGACCGTGCGCGTCGCCACTACCGACCACCATTTCCAACTCTCCATCGCCGACGATGGCGTGGGCATCGGTCCCGATCGCCTCGAGAGACCGGCCACGCTCCACGCGTTGCGCCAACGTGCCGAGGCTCTCAACGCTTCCCTGCTCGTCCACAGCCAACCCAATACCGGCACCCATCTCAATCTCGACGTGCCGCTCAACCGAAAAAAACCACGTCCCTCGTGGCTGGGCCGAATCTCAGCGCATCAGGCGTAGCCACACCATGGCCTGAGGGCATGGCCGACTTGGCTCTTGCATCCCAGATGCGCTACCCCCATCCCTTGCGCATGCATTCAATGACGGGATTCGGCCGCGGCTCGGCCACGACGGACGCGTGGCACTCCACCGTGGAAATCAACGCGGTTAATCGCAAACAGGCCGAAATCGTCGTCCAGGCACCGCGAGAACTCGCGGAACTCGAAGGGCGCATCCGCAAAGCGGTCTTAGACATCGTTTCGCGCGGGCGCGTCCAAGTTTCTATCACCCTTGAGCGCACCCTGTCTTGCCCGTCCGCCATGCGCGTCGATGCCGCTTTGGCACGCGCGTTTCACAACGCCTTCGTCGAACTCACCCAATGCGTCGGCCATCCCGTGCTCCCCACTGCCGCCGACTACCTCCGCCAACCCGGCATCCTCACCATGAGCCACGGCGAAATGGACGCCGAAACCGCATGGCCGGCCATCGCTCCCGCCCTCAACGCCGCCCTCGCCAGCCTTTCCGTCATGCGCGCCACCGAAGGAAATCACCTCAAAATAGATTTTCTATCGCGGCTCGATACTCTCGCGACCTATGCCGCGAAAATCGCCACCCATGCCCCGGGTCGCCCGGCACGCCAACGAGAAGTGTTAGAAAAACGATTGCGCGAAGCCGGCCTGGGCATCGATTTGGCCGATGAACGAGTCGCTAAAGAACTGGCGCTCTTCGCGGACCGTTGCGATGTGAGCGAGGAACTCACGCGGTTAGATTCACACCTCACCAAATTCCACGAATACCTGCAAGCCGCCGAAGCACCAGGTAGAGCGTTAGATTTTCTCTGTCAGGAACTCTTTCGCGAATTCAACACCATCGGTGCCAAGGCCAACGATGCCACCATCGCCCAAACCATCGTCGAAGCGAAAACCGAATTGGAAAAAATCCGTGAACAAGTGCAAAACCTCGAGTAACGCCACCCCCCAATCTGCCACCCCACCGCTAGCGCCATCGACCGCCGATTTCAATCATTGAGAAAAAAAATGCGTTATCGTGAATAATTCGGCACCCCCACGGCGTAACCGCACGACGAATCACCACGCCCGTATGCAATTACTCCCACAGCAACTGATTTTCCTAGCCGCCATGGCGGCAATGGTCCCCAGCGGAAGCGCCGCCGAAAATTCGATTACCCCACCCGATCTCACCCTCAGCGTGGCCGTGGACCGCAAGCAGACCTACAACCTCGGTGCCACCGGGCTTCGTGGTTGGATATTTACCAAAGCCGCTAACAATCTGGACAGCCAACAGGGCCGCACCACCACCGCAGCCCGCCAGATCCTTGTCACCCATGTCGGGCCGAAATCACCCGCCGATGGCGTCATGAAAGTCGATGACATCATCGTCGGTGCCGCTGGCCAGCCATTCACTTGGGATGCCCGCCAGAGTCTGGCCAAAGCCATCCAAGAAGCTGAAAAACAACCTAACGGCGGGAACCTGAAATTAACGGTTTGGCGGGCAGGAAAATCCCAGGAGTTAGAACTCAAACTCCGAGTCATGGGGGCCTATAGCGCCACCGCACCCTACGATTGCCCGAAGTCCAAGCTCATCTTCGAAGACGCCTGCAAAGTGCTCGAAAACGAGCCGTTGAAAAACACCTGGGCCGGCGCAGTGAATGGCTTGGCATTGTTAGCGACGGGGGATGCCAAGTATCTCCCAAAATTAGCTGAGTTAGCCCATCAGATGGGGCCTAGCACATTGAAACTAGAACTCAAAGACGGCTCGGTCGTCTGGGATTGGGGATACTGCAACCTCTTCCTCTGCGAGTACTATCTCGCCACCGGTGACAAGGAAGTCCTCCACGCCATCAACCAATATACGATCACCCTCGCCAAGGGCCAAAGCATGTATGGAACCTTCGGCCATGGCATCTCAGAACTCACCTCCACCGGCAAACTCCATGGGGCCATCTCACCCTACGGCCCAGTCAATGCCGCTGGCTTGGTTGGCAACTTGGCCATCGTCATGGGCAAAAAATGCGGGGTGACGGACCCAGAGATTGATCCTGCCATCGAGCGCGCGTCCAAGTTTTTCGCTTACTATGTGGATAAGGGAGCCATCCCCTACGGCGAACACGAAGCGTGGGCGAGCCATGAAAACAATGGTAAAAACTCGATGGCCGCCGTGATGTTTGCCTTGCAAGAGAATCGCCTCAAGGAATCCCATTACTTCACCAAAATGGTCACCGCGTCCTATCAAAATCGCGAATACGGCCACACCGGCCAAGGGTTCAGCTATCTATGGTGTGCGCTGGGTGTCAACACCGGCGGCCCGAGCGCAATGGCCGCCTATTTCCACCAAACCTCGTGGCACTATGACTTGGTGCGGCGCTGCGATGGCTCGTTCTCCTATGATGGCAGCGAACAATACGGCGGCGGCAAAACCGACGACGATTCCTACTTCGGTAACAGCGGTTATAACGGCCTTAGCCCAACAGCGAGTTATGTCCTCACCTATGCGTTGCCTCTCAAAAGCCTCTGCATCACCGGAAAAAATGCCAACCAAGATAAGTGGCTCAGCAAAAAGGACGTGGCTGAAGCCATGGCATCTGGACGCTTCGACCTCGACCGACCGATGATGAGCGTGGAGGAACTCATGACAGCTCTAGCCGATTGGTCGCCCGTTACACGCGGGTGGGCAGCCGAGGAATTAGGTAAACGCCCTAACAACAAAGAGTTAGCCGGAGCACTCATCACGATGGCCGAGGGCCCAGATGCCCGCCAGCGATTGGGGGCGGTGGAAACCCTCAGCATCATTCAAACCCCAGAGGCGCTTCCCGTGTTAGTGCGCTTGTTGAAACATGAGGACCGCGGCCTGCGCTTCAAAGCCGCTCAGG
>JBDLWH010000215.1:0-4131 GCA_039804325.1 Verrucomicrobiota bacterium | reverse complement strand
GGCAGCAGCGGTGGTGGCGGCGGTGGCGGTGGCGGTGGCGGTGGCGGTGGCGGTGGCGGTGGTGGCAACCGTGGTGGTGGCGGTCGTCGCTAATTATATCAGCTAACCATCAATGATAAGTATCCTAATAAAACACAATCTACCATCATGAATCCTACGAAACATTTAATTCCAGTCATTCTCACATCGGGATTTCTCTGCCTCGTCTCGCAGGCGACGCCCCCGAGCGAAAAGAAAGCCCCCCCAGTAGCGGCGAAACAAAAAACATTCGACACGCCTGAGCAGGCCGTCGAATCGCTGATTCAAGCGGCAGCGTCCTTCGAGATCCCAGCCTTGAAAGAGATTCTTGGTCCCGATAGCGCCGACATCATTGGCTCAGAAGATCCCGTCATGGACAAGGAACGGGCCCTCGCTTTTTGCGCCAAGGCGAAGGAAAAACAGGCAATTGAAGTGGACCCCAAAAACCCTAACCGAGCCATTTTATCCGTAGGTGAAGATGCCTATCCACTGCCCATCCCTATCGTCAAACAAAAAGAAAAATGGTCCTTCGACACGAAGTCGGGCACCCAGGAAATTCTACTCCGGCGCATCGGAGCCAACGAGTTAGATGCCATCGCCATCTGTCACGGGTTTGTTGATGCGCAGGAGGAGTATGCCAAGCAAAAGCATGATGGCTCTAGGGTGAATCAGTATGCCCAGCGCATCATTAGCACTGCGGGCAAACAAGACGGCCTCACATGGAAAAATGCCGATGGAACATGGGCAGGCCCGGTGAGCGAGACCATCGCTAAGGCATTGGAGCAAGGCTATACTCAAAAGGATACACCACAACCGTATCACGGCTACTACTTCAAGGTGCTCAAAGGACAAGGCCCCGCAGCACCACTCGGCCAGTTAGACTTTGTGATCGGAGATGCCATGATTGGCGGCTTCGCTCTTGCTGTGGCACCAGCGCAGTATCAAGTTACCGGCGTCATGTCATTCATCGTCAGCCACACCGGAATCGTTTACCAAAAAGATCTCGGACCTAAGACCCTCGAGAAATTCCAAAAATTGGAGCGTTTCGATCCCGACAAGTCATGGACGCCCACAGAAGATCAGTGGTAAGACTTCATCCATCACGTTGCCTCTCCAAGCGCTTCTTTTCCGGCCTCGTCGCGTTAGGGGGAGTTGTTTTGTTAGTCTCCGCGTCGGCGGATGCCGCAACAACGCCAGCGATTGATCTCACCAAGCAAACCCCAGCCAAGACCGATAACAGCTATAATCTCGGGCCGATCGGAGCGCTGGGCTGGATGCAGGTCGAGGCCGAGATGACCGAAAATAGCCGCCAAATCCTTGTCACCGCCGTAGAAAATGGCTCTCCCGCTGCGGGAAAACTGGAGGTCGGCGACGTGATTCTCGGAGTTTTCGGCAAGCCCTTCACGGAGGATGCCCGCAGAGTTTTTGGCCGAGCGATCGGGCAGGCCGAGAGCGAAGCGGCACGCGGCCTCTTGCCGCTTATGGTGTCGCGTAACGGCAACGTGCAAGAAATTGTTCTCAAGCTCCAGATCATGGGCAGCTACAGCGAGACGTCGCCTTACAATTGCCCCAAAGCGAAGAAGATTCTCGAACAGGGGCTCGCAGTTTTGGCCAAAAATCCAGGCAAGGACAACAGCCTGCACACCAACGAACTCGCTCTGTTAGCTGCTGGCAGGCCGGAAGATCTCGAAATCCTGCGCAAAAGCGCCCACGAAGTCGCCACCAAAACGCTGGAGGTGGAAGCGCTCTGGAAGGACTCAAGCAAGGGCGAAATGAGAACCTGGTCCCATGGCTATAACAATCTTTTCCTCTGCGAATACTACCTCGCCACCGGCGACAAAACCGTGCTGCCCGCCATCCGAGCCTACACCACCACCATCGCCCGCGGCCAAGGGGGGTTCGGCACCTGGGGCCATGGGTATGTCCCGCCGGGTAGCGCCGGGCAACTGCATGGGCCGGTTCCACCCTACGGTCCGGTGAATTCCGCCGGCCTGCCGTGTTTGATTTCGATGATTTTGGCCGAGAAATGTGGCATCCAAGACCCGGAAATCAAGCATGCCATCGCACGATCTAACGGGTTTTTCGCTTACTACGTCGGCAAGGGTTTCATCCCCTACGGCGAGCACTCCCCCGGCATCGGCCATGATGACAACGGCAGAACCAGCATGGCCGCCATGGCCTTCGCGCTACAAGGCAAACGCGCCGAGACACAGTTCTTCGCCAAGATGGTCACCGCATCGTATGAATCCCGCGAATGGGGCCACACCGGCAACGGCTTCAGTTATCAATGGGGCCCCGTCGCCGCCAATTGCGGCGGGCCGAAAGCGATGGTCGCCTTCATGAAAGAGCTACGCTGGTATTACGACCTCGCGCGGCGTTGGGATGGCTCCTTTGTCAATGTCGCCACCGGTGGCGGCACTACTAGCAGCTATCACGGCACCGTCGGTGCCACGGGCTCATATCTGCTAGGCTACGCGGCTCCTTTGAAAAAAATCTATCTTACTGGCCGCGATGCCCGCCGGGAAAACTGGCTGAGTGATGCGGACATCGCCGCTGCCATCGCCGCCGAGCGTTGGCTGGGCGCGAGCGCCCATGCGAAACGCAGCACCGCCCAACTGCTAGCAGGCCTCAGCTCGTGGTCGCCGCTCGACCGCGCGCGCTCGGCGGAGGAACTTGGAAAACGCCAAGATGACATTTTACCCCAGTTGCTAGACCTCACCAAAAGCAAGAACCCCAACGCCCGCCTTGGTGCAGTTGCCGCCATCGGTCATCTCAAGAAGCGCGCCGTCCCCGCCCTCGATACTCTCGCCGCTCTACTCAATGACGACGACCGCTGGCTACGCGTCCAGACCGCCGAGGCCCTGCGAAGCATAGGCAGCGCTGCCAAGCCGATCACTGAGCAAATGCTCAAAGCCGCCGCCATCAAAGACGAAACCGATCAAATGCAGTTCGCCGTTGGCGCGCTCGCCTATGCCTTGTTCTATCCGGGTGGCTCTTACGGTCCGACTGGGCTGCTCGGCAAGTCGATTGCCGATGTCCCGAAAGACCAACTCTATCCGGCCATTAGATCCATCGCCGCCAATCCCGATTCCGCCGCGCGCGGGTGCCTGCGCTCCGCTTACAGCCTGATGACGCTCGAAGATGTGCAAGCGCTGGCACCCACCATGGTTGCTACCATCCGTGAAATGCCGCCGGCTAACACCATGTTCTCCAAAGGCGTGCGGCTCGCCGGCATCCAAGCGTTGGCCCGCTTGCGGATCGAAGAAGGAATCCCGCTGACCCTGATGATGTTAAACCTCAAGGATTGGGGAAAAGCCTACATCATCCAAACCTCACTCGATGTGCTCAAACAATACGGCGGTGCTGCCAAGCCCATCCTCCCCGAACTCAAAAAGTTAGAAGCAGAAATCCGCAAAAATCCTAAGGAGCACGACAAGCTGATGGAGGTGATCAAATTCATCGAAAACGACAACAACCCGCCCAAGCTCATCAGTTTGAAAGATTTCCTGAAAGCCACACCAGATTCCAATCATCCGTTGCAGAAATAACCCGCAGTTCTCGATGCGGCATGCGTTCGTCGATGCGATCAAGTCGTGTCACTTCACTCATTCATCGATTTTTATCAGGATGAGGATCCTTCCACTAGCTTGATGTCTCCGGCAAGGACTTCCCCACGTTGCCCCTTGCCGGTATTTACCCATTCGTGAAGATCATCGACCTGCACAAAACGACAACTTCTCAAGGAACGCGACATCAACTTCGGCCGTGCCTTTTCTCTTCTTGTTAGAATCGGCGTATTGATCGAAGGAACCTTTCGCGCCTCTAGGGTCAGTCCCCGCAGCAGCACATTATTTCAAGGGCATTGGATTTTTCTCGTGGTTTTCTATCTCTCATCACCCTATGGCTCAATGATTTACCACCAGTCGCAGGAAGCGCAGCCCGCTGGTGAGCGGCACGGTGGCCGTGCAATAGCCATCGCCATCCGGGACGGACACGCTCACGCCCGCAGCGCTCCAGGTCTCGAGATCCACGCTGGCCTGCACCTGATAGCTCACATCACTGTTCCCCGCGTAGTAGGTGTAACTCAGGGTTCCACCCGAAACCTCCGCCTTG
>JBDLWH010000214.1:0-2906 GCA_039804325.1 Verrucomicrobiota bacterium | reverse complement strand
CAAATGCGGAGTGTGTAAATTCCGAAGCGTCTGTGGGGGATCTCGGTCGCGCGCCTATGGCGTTTATGGCGACCCTCTGGCAGAGGACCCCTCCTGCATCTATCAGTCGTAAAGTTCTCATTGATTCGCTCATTCTCACTTAACACATGATCAATCTCACCAAATTATGGACTGGCGTGGCACAGCCGGCCGATGGGCTGCGTTACGGGCGCGGAGTTGGCGGGCATGCCGCCGAAGCGCGGGGCCGCCGTCCCATCACCGTTTGGAATATCACGCGCACCTGCAACCTGCGTTGTGTTCACTGTTATTCGGATTCTAACGCTCTGCAATATCCCGGCGAGCTCACCTGGGATCAGATGGAACAAGTCGTCGAGGATCTGGCCGCCTATCAAGTGCCCTCGCTGCTTTTGTCTGGTGGTGAACCGATGATTCACCCGCGGTTTTTCGATTTGGTGGACAAAGCGACGGCCGCCGGCCTGAAGCTCACCATCTCAACTAACGGCACATTGATCACCCCGGAAAAAGCCGCTTTGCTCAAAGCTGCTAACGTCGCCTATGTCGGTATCTCACTGGATGGTATTGGCCCGATTCACGACGAGTTCCGGCGTAAAGAAGGGGCGTTTGATGCCGCCGTGCGCGGCTTTAAGCATTGCCATGCCGTGGGACAAAAAACCGGGCTACGACTCACCCTCACACGCCACAATGTAGAAAACATCGAGAAAATCCTTGATTTCATTGAGGATCAGGAAATCCAGCGGGTGTGTTTCTATCATTTGGTGCCGGCTGGTCGTGGGTGTGAGCTGCAGGTTCTCGCCCCACACGAAGCACGCGGTGCCATCGACACCCTGATCGCCCGCGTGGAAGCTTGGCACCAACAAGGTGTCCAACGCGAACTGCTCACCGTCACCCAACCGGCTGATGGTGCCTACTTGTTAGTTCGAATGCAAAATGAAAACCATCCGAATCTGGCAGAGGCGAGGAGTCTGCTCGGGTGGAACGGCGGCGGGGCGAACAGCTCAGGGCGTGGCATCGCTAACATCGACACCCAGGGCAACGTTCACCCCGACCAATTTTGGCAAGATGTGGGTTTGGGCAACGTCAAACAAACGCGGTTTTCCCAAATCTGGGATGGTCTCAACCCGGAATCCGCAGATATGTTAGCGGCTATCCGTTCTATCGGCCTGCTCACCGGCCCGCAACGCCAGGCCCGCATGAGTGGCCCCTGCGCAGCCTGCAACTGGTTCCCGATTTGTGGGGGGGGCTTTCGGACCCGGGCCGCTTTTGCCAACGACGGCGATCTTTGGGGTTCGGATCCGGGTTGCTACCTCCACGCGGACGAGCGCCTCGCACCGGTTACGCCGGAGGGGGGATGCCTCTAGCGCAATGCGATGGGCGCTCTAATCGGAATGGTGTGACGAGGAGCTTGTGATACCCAGCACCTTAGGCGCGCTGGCGTTGCCAAAGCGGTCCAATGCGGTCACGGCGATGCACTGCGCTTGCGGGAAGATGGCTTGACCCGAACTGGCTCTCACGATTTTCACGGTGCGCCACGTGTCTCGGTATTTTGCTTGGAGGGCAACTTTGGTAGTGCCTGAAGCAGGCGACCACCGCACGATGGTGTTGGCCCCTTGGGATGATGCGCTAACAGTCGGGGCGGCGAGTGTCTGGTTGTTCACCCATGGCATGGCGGGGATGGCGGCGGGTTGAGTATAGATCTTGGCGAGTTGGGTGGCGATGCCGCCGCGGTTGGTCACCAGGCTTTTAGCGCTCCAGTGGAGGTGTCCGTTAGCTTGTTTGCCAATTTTGCGAGTCAGTTCGATTTGGCGGATAATCTCTGATGCCGGGCGCCCGGGGTCATCGGGCGACATGATGCGTTGAGTGGCGATGCCGGGCCAGACCGGGCGGCTTCCCTGTTGACGCCACCAATTTAACAATAAGGGAAAACTTTGTTTTTCGGGCGAAATGCGCCAGTAAAGTTGGGGGGCTAGGTAATCGACCCATCCGTTTTGGAGCCACTTGCGCGAGTCGCCCGCGAGTTGATCGTAGCTATCGAGTCCGGCTTCGATGCCTGCGGGCACGCCTGGGCGCCAGATGCCAAACGGGCTGATGCCTACGCGCACCCATGGTTTTTGACTTTTGATCGAAGCATAGAGACGGCTCACAAATCCATCGATGATGGCGCGCCTTTGCGCGGGGCTTTTGCCATCCGGGAAGTTCAGGTTGCCACTCGGATACGGATAGAAATAATCGTCTAGGTGTACTCCATCGATGTCGTATCGGCGCGCCACGTCGAGGATGACACGCTGGGCGCGCGCGCGGGATTCTGGGTGGGCCGGATCACACCATGTCATCGAGGCGTAGCGCTTGGTGGCCTCCGGGGAACTGCGGGAAATGTGGTTAGACGCCACCTGACCCGATTGGTTGCACAGGGCGCGGAAGGGGTTGAACCATGCATGCACCTCGATGCCGCGTGCGTGGGCTTCTTTGATGCAAACGGCTAACGGATCGTACCCGGGCGAGCGTCCCATGGTGCCCGTGAGCCAAGAACTCCATGGCTCGATAGACGATTCGTAGAGCGCGTCGCATTGCGGGCGAACCTGAAAAATGACGGCATTGATTTTCAATGCGGCCAGTTTGTCGAGGATGGTGCGGAGTTCATTTTGTTGGGTGGCGGCGCTTAGGCCCGTGGCGCTTGGCCAATCGAGGTTATAGACGGTAGCAATCCATGCCCCGCGAAATTCGCGTGCGAGCTGGGGTGGTCGTTCGTTGACCGGCGCATAGGATTCGGCACGGCCGAGGGCGACCATGGCGACCATGGTAACAAGAATGAGCAAGGGGTGGACCATGGCGGCGAGAGTGGCGCAGTTTTCACCAACCCGCAAGTGTGCGAAACGATGCCGCGCCAT
>JBDLWH010000213.1:0-8498 GCA_039804325.1 Verrucomicrobiota bacterium | reverse complement strand
GCGATTGGTGTAGCGCTTCTTGCGCCTCTTTGTATGCGGTGATGTCCTGAATAAATCCGGAGACTTTGCCACGCGCCAGATCTGCCCGGCCAACGGAATGGACGCTGCGCCGGTTGCCCTTGGCCGTGGTGATTTCTAATTCCAGGTCAAACGGCTCGCCCTGTTCGATTGCGCGTTGCACGGCGCGTTCAATGATGGGTCGGGACGCGGGGGTGTAGAAATTGACGCCATCGCTCACGGTCGGGTGGTTGGCGCTCTCCAGTTCGTGGATATCATAAACCATGGTCGTCCATGTTTGCAGCTCGGTGGCGATGTCAAATTCCCAGCCGCCGACGCGGCCTAACGTTTCGGTTTGGGTCAGCAACGCTTGTTGCTGGAGAAGACGGTTTTCCGATTGCATGCGCTCTGTTAGGTCGTATCCGAATGCCCAGAATTCGTCGCCAATAGTTTTACCAACCCAAGCGATATTTTTGGTTGAGCCATCGTGGCAGCAGCAAAGGCACTCCAGGATTGGCACGTCAGATTGATTTTTTTCGGCGCTTTGGATATTTTTGGTCCATTGATCCACGAGTTGTTGGCGGTAATTTTCATCAGGAAAGGCTTTGAGCCACCAGGTGCCGACAGTGGGGACATCAGCCAATGAAAAGCCGAATATTTTGGTAAACGCGATATTGGCATAGACCCCGATTTGTTCGGTGCCGCGAGAAGCATAGATAGCCATGGGGGATAATTCGGCCACCGCGCGAAACTTCGTTTCGCTGGCGCGCAACGCCTGGCTCATGTGTTCAGCGCGTTCGCGTGCCTCGACGGCGTCGCACATCAGGTTGAGAGCGGCTTGGTTAGATTGGCGCTGGGCTAATTCGGCGAGTTTGCGATCGGTGATGTCGTGGCCTTGAGCAATGGTAGCCACCGGAGATTTGCCGTCAGCGGCGAAAACCGTAGCGGAGTTCCAAAGCACGGTGTGAATGTCGCCGTTGTGATGGAGGATGGGGATTTCCACAGTGTCCCAGCGTTCTCCCCCGGTGGTCATTTTGATGAGGTCCATCGAGCGGGCCACTTGGGCGGGGGGAAAAAGAATGGCGAGCGATTTTCCAATGACGTCGTTGGCGAGGCTGCCCGTCAGGGACTCGAACGCGTGATTGAAGCGGGTAATTTGGAATTGCGGATTCCAGACGATGATGGGGGCGTTGGCGTAGTTGAAGAGGTTTTCCAGATAATCATTGGATTCTCGGAGAGCCTCGGCCACCCCGGCTTGTTCGCGGTAAAACCGGAGGCGTTGTTGGCGCCAGACCAGATCCACACAGGTGCCAGCGCCGAAGAGCAGGACGCCGATCAGGGCGATGACCTGCCAGAGTTGAGTGCGCAGTGGGGCAAAGACTTCCGCCGTATCCCGGCGGGCCACGAGGAACCATGGCGAGTCGGGCACGGGACGGTACGCCGCGAACACCGGCATGCCGCGGTAGTCCACGCCTTCTGCGGTGCCTTCCTGCCCTAGGGCGGCTTTGACTGCGGGTATGTTGATGTTGGTGAGCGGAATGCGCAGGGTGAGCGCGGTGTTTGATTGAAACCGGAGTTCGTTGAGGAAGACGGACTCTTGCCCTTCCCGGCGAATGAGCAGGGTCTCGGCAGAAGCGCTGTGCCCGGGCCAGTAGGCGATAAACGGATAAAGATAGAGGGCGGGATCGATGCTCAGAACGAGCACGCCCAGCGGGCGATGGGCGTCCGCTTCGTCGTGGAGTGGGATCAAGAGGGCGAGATAAACGCGTTGGTCGTGTTCGTTTCGGAAAAAATCCTGAAGGACGGGCTGGCCCGAGCGGAGGACATCGGCGACGCGTTCTGAAATCACGGCGGCGATGGGCGTTGGTGATTCGGGGGCCGACATTTTCACCTCGCCGTGACCATCGAGCAAGACGGCTCGGTCATACTGAAAATGCGTTGGGTATTTTGCGAGCCACGCCAGCAATTGCTGTTTGGCGCCGGCGTCGGCGGGCAGGGTGAGGAAGCGGCGCACCAGTTGGGTGAAAGCCGGGTTGTCGTGGGTGATGGCGGCATCGCCCAAGCGTTCTTTGCGCCAGAGGTCGAGTTCACTGACTTTGAGATCGGCGATGGCGGCAAGTTGTTGCTCGGCCGCGGCGCGGAAATTTCGTTCGTAGTTTCGGTAGTAGAACGTGCCGGTGGCGACGATTCCAGCCGCGAGCATGAGGAAGATCAGGAGAAACTGCCATGCGCCGCGCCCGCAGGATTTCGGGTTGCTATCTGGGCGCGCGGTTTGAAGCGGGTTCATGCGCCACCTCCTCCCGGTGGTGTCTCGATCAGGTGGATGACTTTGGCATTCATCTTAAGAAATTTTGACCACGGATGGCATGGGCCGCCATTTTCAACTGGTAACAATTTGTTACCAGTTCACTTCCCTCCTTGGCCAAGCGGCCTTTGAGGACTTTCCAGTATTTTCTGGACGCCTGATAATCAGGTTGCTGGGTGAGCACCCGGATGATGTCCACGACGGAGAAAAACCAGGTCTCGGTCTTTTCATCGTAGAGGCGGCGGATTTCGCGTTCCTCGAAGAGGGCGGGGATGACCTTCATGGTTTTGAATTATTAAGAGTTGGATTTTGACCACGGATAAGGATTGAAGCCGAAGTGAGTGGTTTGCCATCAGTGGTTAAAAATGTGACGGGGTGGTTCATGCGCCACCTCGTTCTGGTGGTGTTTGATGGCGCGGGGGTTCGCCTAGGCGTTGGCACAATGCGTTGATATCGTGTTTGAGTTCGATCATGCGCAATTCGCGTCCGACCATGGCGCGGTTGAAGCGTTCGAGTTCCTCGTTTTGCGACTGGAGTTCCTCGGTTTGCTGGCGAAGCGCCACCTCGGTCTGTTTGATGGCTTCGATCTCGGTGCAGGTGCCGAACCATTTGAGGATCATGCCGTTGGCGTCACGTAGCGGCACGCCGCGGACGAGCCACCAGCGGTAGGCACCATCGGCGCGCCGGAGTCGGCATTCCACCGAGTAGGGCGCGTCGTTTTGGGTGGCATTTTGCCAGGCATCCCACGCGCGTTGTTGGTCGTCTGGGTGGAAGGGTTTGTTCCATCCGTGACCGTAACTTTCCTCTAAGGTCAGGCCGGTGTAATCCATCCATTGTTGGTTGAAATAGATATTCCAACCATCGGCGCGGGTGACCCAGACGATCTGGGGCATGGCCTCGGCCAGTGAGCGAAACTCTTGTTCGCTAGCCTGCAATGCCGCCTCTGCTTGTTTGCGCTGTCTGATTTCACGTTGGAGTCGCCAATTCCATGCGCCGAGGCCGATGAGGGTGCCGAGAACGATGGCGGCCACTGGCCAGAGTCGCGAGTAATCGAAGGGTGTTTGGGATTCGAGGGGGAGCCACTTGCGAAAAATGGTATTGCGTTCGGCAGCGGAAATGGAATCCAGGGCATGGTCGAGAATGCCAGCGAGGGTGGCCCAATCTTTGCGCACGGCCATGCATTGCGCATTGGTGAAGGGTGTGCTCCCGGTGATTTTGAGATCCGACCACTTCATTTTTGTGATGTAGCGGTCCACGACGAGCATGTTTTCGACGCAGGCAAAGACATTGCCGCGCTGAAGTAGCGCGAGCGCATCCTGAGTCGTCTGCACCGAGACGAGTTGGATTTTCGGATAGTCACGAGCGATCCAGGTTTCGGCGACGTAGCCAGCGACGACGGCTACTTTTTTCCCTTCGAGTTCGCGCAGATCGGCGATGTAGGTGACATCCGAGCGGGTGACGATGACCAGCGGGATGGTCATGTAGGGTTTGGTGAAGGCCCAAAACGTCTCCCGTTCCGGCGTCACGCTCACCGTGGTGGTCATGTCAATTTCCCCGCGCTTCATGCGGGCGTAAGCGTCCTGCCAACTGAGGTTTTTCACCTGCTGGAACTTCACGCCGAGTCGATCTTCGACGAGGTGCAGATAATCAGCGGTCATGCCGGTGGGCGTTCCGTGACGATCGGTGAATTCGATGGGTGGCCACCCGGGGTCCTGCGCCACGGTGATGACGGGGTGGTCACGCAACCATGCGCGCTGTGGTTCGGTGAGGGATTGAAGGAAGGCGCTGGAACTCGGTGCTTGCCCTGGGGATTTATCCTGGGCGGATCCCGACACGCTGGTGAGCAGCAGCACGCCTATCGTCAGCAGACTCAGCCAAACATTGAGCCGCACTGAGTTGTGAATTATCCGTCTCCTCAGCGTCATGAGAAGGGATGGTGGGTTGCATCGCATGCCTTAGGTTTTCTGCGTGGGGGGGGATTTCACACCGAATTCACAGATAGACCCTTGCTAGAAACGCGACGGGGTGTCAAGGCGCAATTCCGCGCCACACGGCCGGTTTCGGCAGATACAAGCCTAACAAGGTGCGTTGCGCCCGGCATGTGTGCCGGACGCATCATCGCAAGATTGCGATGCAGGACGCTCGTTTCGCAGGGCGCGCGTTATCGGGAGCCGTCCGTGGCATAGGCTTCGACGCCGTCACAGGTGCAAACGAGGTTGCGGTCGCCATGGACGTTGTCGATGCGGGCTACGGTGGGCCAGAACTTGTGCTGGCGCAGATAGGGCAGGGGGAAGGCGGCTTGTTCGCGAGAATACGCGTGAGTCCACTCGTTGGCGCAGATGGTTTCGACAGGATGCGGGGCGTTTTTGAGAGGATTGTCGAGGGCGTCGAGTTCGCCGCGGGTCACGGCGATGATTTCCGCATGGATAGAGATCATGACCTCGCAGAATCGGTCGATTTCGGCCTTGGATTCTGATTCGGTGGGTTCGATCATGAGCGTTCCGGCCACGGGCCAACTCATCGTCGGCGCGTGAAACCCGTAATCCATGAGGCGTTTGGCGACGTCCTCGACGGTAATGCCGCTTTCATCAGAGAGCGGGCGCACGTCGATAATGCATTCATGCGCAACGAGGCCGGCGTTGCCGGTGTAAAGGATTGGATAGTACGGCGCGAGTCGTTTGGCGATGTAATTGGCATTGAGAATCGCGACTTGCGTGGCCTCCACGAGTCCTTGCCCGCCCATCATGGCAATATACATCCACGAGATCGTATTGATGGATGCGCTCCCCCAGGGAGCCGAGCAGACGGCGCCTTGCTGGGATGGCAATTCGCGGTGGCCAGGGAGAAACGGGACCAATTGTGGGGCCACGCCGATGGGGCCCACGCCGGGTCCGCCGCCGCCGTGGGGGATGCTGAAGGTTTTGTGCAGATTGAGATGGCAGACATCGGCCCCGATGAGGCCCGGGCTGGTGAGGCCGACCTGAGCATTCATGTTGGCACCGTCCATGTAAACCTGGCCGCCAGCGTCGTGAATGATAGAACACATATCACGGATGGTGCTCTCAAAAACCCCGTGCGTAGAGGGATACGTCACCATGAGCGCGGCGAGTTGGGATTGATGCTTCTGAGCCAGCGCGCTGAGGTCTGCGACGTCGATGTTGCCCGCCGCATCGCATTTCACGCCGATGACTTGCATGCCGGCCATGGCGGCCGAGGCGGGATTGGTGCCGTGAGCGGATACGGGAATCAGGCAGATATTGCGGTGCGAGTCGCCCCGCGACAAATGATAGCGGCGAATGGCCAGGAGGCCGGCATACTCGCCTTGAGATCCGGCATTGGGCTGGAGTGAGACGGCGGCGAAGCCGGTGATTTGAGCGAGCCAGCCTTCGAGGAGAGATAACATTTCGCGGAACCCCTGGCTTTGGTCAGCGGGGACGAAGGGATGGAGCGACGCGACTTCTGGCCAGCTCAGAGGGATCATTTCGGAGGTGGCGTTGAGTTTCATGGTGCATGAGCCGAGGGCGATCATGGACTCGTTGAGCGACAAGTCTTTGGATTCCAGCCGCTTGAGATAGCGGAGCATTTCGGTTTCCGAGTGATGGCTGTTGAAGACTTGCTGACTCAAGTATGCACTCTGGCGCGTGAAATCCGCCGGCCATGACGTGGCGTCACTCGCGGGTGCTAGAGACGCGCCGAACGCCTGGCAAATCGCAGCGAGGTCGGCGGATTCGGTGGTTTCGTCCACCGCCATGCCGAGATGGTCGGCATCGATGAGGCGCAGGTTGATGCCGGCATCGGCCGCGGCGCGCAGGATGCGATGAGCGTTGCCGGGAACCGAGACGGTCAGGGTGTCAAAGAACGGGCCGTCATCGATGGCGATGCCCGCTTGGGCAAGGGATGCGGCAAGTTGCGCGGTCTGCGAGTGAACCCGGGAGGCAATGTGTTTGAGTCCTTCCGGCCCGTGATAGATGGCATACATGACTGCCATCACCGCTAATAACACTTGGGCGGTGCAAATGTTGGAGGTCGCTTTATCGCGCCGGATGTGTTGCTCGCGGGTTTGGAGCGCGAGACGATAACCTGGTTTGCCCTGCGCATCGATTGACACCCCGATCAAACGGCCGGGCATTTTGCGTTTCAGGGCGTCGGTGCAGGCCATGAATGCGGCATGCGGGCCGCCAAACCCCATGGGCACGCCAAAGCGCTGGGATGATCCCACGCAGATATCCGCGCCGAATTCGCCGGGGGCACGCAGGAGCGTGAGGGCCAAAAGGTCCGCGGCCACGATGCTGATCGCGCCGGCCGCTTTCGCCCGAGCGAAAAACTCGGTGAAGTCATCGATGCGGCCACGGGTATCGGGATACTGGACGAGCGCGCCAAACACGCTGCCATCGGTAGGGAAGTCAAAGGATTGCCAATCGCCGATGACCACTTGGATGCCAAGGGGCGCGGCGCGCGTGATGACCACGTCGAGGGTTTGTGGGTGGCAACGCTCGGAAACAAAAAAGGTCTTGCCCTTTGGTTTGCTGGCAATGGCCAGATGCATCGCTTCGGCGGCGGCGGTGCCTTCATCTAACATCGAAGCGTTGGCGATGTCCAACCCGGTGAGGTCGGTGATCATCGTTTGGAAATTGAGGAGCGCTTCGAGGCGGCCCTGAGCGATTTCCGCCTGATACGGGGTGTAGGCTGTGTACCAGCCGGGGTTTTCGAGGATATTGCGTTGGATGACGCCAGGAGTGTGGGTACCGTAATACCCTTGGCCGAGGAACGATTTGAGCAAGCGGTTTTTGCCCATGATCTCCTTGAGGGACGCGAGGGCCTGGTGCTCGGAGCGAGCGGCCGGTAAATCCAAAGGTTCGGTCATGCGGATCGTCGTCGGGACGGCCGCATCCACAAGGGCATCGAGCGAGGCGTATCCTGTGGCGTGAAGCATAGGTTCGCGATCAGGTCCGAGCGGACCGAGGTGGCGGCTGCAAAAATCAAGACGTGCGGACATGGTAGAGCGAAAAATGAATGATGATGGTGAATGACGGAAAAATGCCGCCCCTCCATACGGGAAAATCCCCACCACGCAACCCCAGCCCGCATTATTAGGTCAAAAATTTTTGGCGGGTGAAATCGCACGCGCGGTGGGGCGGCATGGCGATGCGGCCTGATAGCCAGGCTCAGGCGTCAGGCAAAGACGTCAGGCAAGCGGCCTGTTTGATGGCCTGCCGTTGGAGTGAGCGCCTTGATTCTTTGAGCGTTTTCCAGAGATCGGGTGCGAGCTTCGCGGTGAACCCGTGGTTTCTCAACCAGCCCGCTAACGTGGCCAAATCGTTTTCATCACCTAACAACTTTGCCAATGCCTCGAACTTTGCATCCTTGGGCATGAAGCCATTTGGGAGGAAGCCCATGGCACCGAGCCACGCCTTGAGCGCTTTGCGCGCCTCGTGGAAATCCGCTTCGTCGTTATGATGCAATTTGCGGCAACGCCGGATGGTTTTGCGTTCCAACTTTGCCAGGCCGCGGGCGATCTTTGCCGTGAGACGCGGTGTGGGCACGTCGAGCAAGGCCCGCCGTGCGCTGGCGACGTGATCGACGCACCAGGCGATGGTTTTGGGCGGTGGGCGGTGGGTGGGCGAGTGGGTTTGGTGATCGAGTAACCCAGCCACCACCTCGGCCACGAGGGGATCGCCATGCCATGCGAGTCTGTGCCAGGTGTTGAGGCGCGATACGGCATCCCGAGATCCTGATAGAAGGCGTCCTATGGCCTGGATTTTGTGTGCGGAGGATTTTTCGATTTCAAACAACGAGAATCCGCCGCGCAGGGATTTGCCAAGTTTGCGAATCGTGTGAATCTGCCCGGCGACGCTCGCCTGCGTGTCTAGCAGGGTGAGCAAAGCCTGCGTCATCGTGTCGCAAGCTTGGGCCAAGCGCTCGCGTGCGCACTGCGCGTCGGATTCTAGCGGGTCATGCATGACGGCAGAAGATCACACATCAAGCGTCTTGTCAGCGACGATCGCATCAGCCATCCTTCGCGGGTAACTTTTGTGGCTTTTTTATGAAAACGTTAGTGATAGATGCTCATGTCGTCTCACCGGATTTGGAAATCCGTGGAGTTTCGTTGTTATTGGAAATGGATCGCATTGTCGAAGTGATCGGCGCGGGCGAGGCTGTGCCTGAGGTTCACGAGGTCATTGATGCCGGTGGCCGG
>JBDLWH010000212.1:0-2818 GCA_039804325.1 Verrucomicrobiota bacterium | reverse complement strand
GCCGGTGATCGGCATGCGCCACAGCGGCAAGACCTGCTTTTTTTCCCAGTGCATGGCGGTTGATTCCGCTTGGCTTAAAACTGGGGGGCGTTATATGTCCACGATGCGTTTTCTATTAGTGCGTCCTGTGATGTGGATAGGGATGATCGGGTTCGTGTGTGGCAGTTTGTTAGCGCAAACTGTCACAAAACCTTCGGGTGCCGCATCGAACATTGAGCCGGGTCTGGAGGTTGCCGTGAATTGGAAATGGTGGGTCGCCCCCCCAGTGAAGCACGAGTGGGGCGTGCCGCTGCCCGAGGCACTGGTGATCAAGACGCCCGGCACCACCGCGCATGACCTGACGCAGATAAATAGGGTGCGTCCTGAAACCTACACAGTGAAGAAGGGCGACGCTATCATCAAGATTGCTAGGAAGTTTGATATGACGGTCTGGCAGTTAAAGCAGTTTAACGAGCTGAAGGACGACCTCATTCACATCGGGCAGATTCTGAGAATCCCGACGCCGGGGGAGTTGCTCACGCTTGTGCCGCCACCGCCACCGCCGCCACCTGCGCCGAAGGAGGAGAAATGTGAAGTGAGCGGGAAGAAGAAACCCGCTACGGCGGTGGGCGTTCCAGAGCCCGATCCTGATATTGATTCGGACAGCGAGGCGCAGCTCGAACTCGACAATGTGCGGGTGCAAGTGTTTCTCGATAGAGAGCAATTTTCTCCAGGAGTGATTGACGGCAAGGCCGGCGCAATATTTTTGAAGATAAGTCAGATCTATATGAATACGCATGCAGATGCCGCAACCCCCGACCAGTTGAAAGCAAAAGCCGAGGCCGCGCTCAATCAGCCATACACGAGCTACACCCTGCGTGCTGAAGATTTCAAATTCATCCAGCCGCCTGCGGATGTGCCAGCGGTAGGCGGAATCACCAAAACAAATTCCGCTAGAAAAAAACACCTCAAGGCGGCCAGGCCGCCACTCAAACCACGGCTTATCACCATCGACGACCGGCTCGCGGCGAGCTTTCTCGGGTACACGAATGCTTGGGAATTCGTGGCAGAGCGCTTTCATTGTGACGAGGCGTTTTTGCATCGCATCAATCCAGCACTGAAAGAAGTGCCCGCCGTTGGCACTGAGTTTCAGGTGCCTCATGTCATCGCGTTTGAAATCGAAAAGGCACTCGACCCACCGTTGCAGCCCGCAGCCAATCCCCTGAAGCCTGTGACCGCTGCGGTGGTGTTAGTGACGCGCTTAGAAATCTCCTGCGAAGGCAAACTCATTGCCGTCATGCCGCTAACCTCGGCTCGCCCGGGCCTTCATGGCCGCGGGTCATGGACCGTGCTCGATGCCATCGCTCAGCCGCGCATGGCCACCAAACGTGAACCGCGCGTGGTGCCGAAAGTATCCCCCACGCTAACGGATGAGGTCGCTACTAACAAAATGCCTGTGATCGAACCCACACTGGAAAACGAGCAATTTCTGGCATCAGGCCCGAACAATCCGGTGGGTATCATTTGGATCAACCTCGCCAAAGCAGGCAGCGCCGATGCCTTGCCCTACGGATTGCACGGCACGAGCATTCCCGCGCAGATGGGCACCCGGCAAAGCCTCGGCGGTCTGCGCCTCACCAACTGGGACATCGCCCGCGCCACACGCTTGATGCCTGTTGGCACAGCGTTGCAGTGGAAGGCACGCTCACAATAGATACATCTAGCTTGTTCACTGCCTAACAGCCACCACGCGTTGATGAGCACCTCGCGACGTGATGGAGGCTCGCGGCATCCCTCGCGCTCGGTGCCATGTCAAACTGCTTGCGGTTTGGCCAGTGGCACCGATCTATCAAAAAACGGGTTTTTGGATGAGCAGCTGATTGGAATCCCGAAGAGTTGTGAGCATTCGGGCATCAGGTTCAATTCCATCGCCACTCGACCTACCGAAAACATCACGCGGCTATCAACTCGATGGTCGGCGGCTACAGCGCAGGCCGATCCGATGGCAATACCCACATCCACCGCATTCAATGAGCACGGGACACCCGGAAATTCGGCTTTGGCATCGCAGGAATCCAACCCGCAATAACCACAATTCAACCCAAGCATCTGGTGCTTGGTTCCTATCAGCACAATGGCTTCGGCATGGAGGATATTCAGTGCATCACGGGCAATGAATCCCAACCCGGTTTTCTCGCTATATTCGAGCATCGCATTGGATAATTCCCTGATAGTTTCACCGGTCGCCACCATCACCTCAACAATATCTATGCCTTTTCCCTTCGGAGCCGTCCGCGCGGCAGTCATCATTTCCTCGGCGACTCGTCGCAGTCGATCCGCGCGGGTGTCTCGTTCGTTTGTGAGCATATTGATAGGTTGTTTTACTGCCACATCATCGACTGCTAGGGCGCTCTGTCCAGAGCAATTCGTCTTTGTGTACTGCGGGGCGGGGTCGGGTGATATCCACCGGGCAGGCCGCGCCGCACGGGACGAGCACGACGGTCATGCCGACGGCGGTTGGTATCACGAGCTTTTCGCCCTTGAGGGTCGCCACTTTTTTGTTGTTTCGATAGACATCGACAGCCTTGCCGGGCCAAGGATTGACCAGTGTACACAGGCGGCCCATTTCGCTGGTGATTTTCACATACCTCACATCGTCGTTTTTGAGTTCGCTCGTCACGAGAAAGGCTCCGAACTGGCGAAGATTAGCAAAGCGGGCGTCGGTATGTTTTGGCCAAGCAGGAAAAACGCGCATGACATCTTGGTGCACCGAGCAAAGCATGAGATTCACGGTGTTAGGGATCGTTGCGACTTTTTCCAGGCCATGTTTGTTGTTTCG
>JBDLWH010000211.1:0-3861 GCA_039804325.1 Verrucomicrobiota bacterium | reverse complement strand
TCCATCGACTTGCGGGTTTGACTCCGCTGCGCTCCGTCCATGAGGTATCGCTTCGCAGTTTTGTTAAGCTGCTAACGCAGCAGGGCCATTCGCATAGCCTTCTTTCGGCAACACGGTCGCCTGTGCCTCCTTGGCTTCTGCTGGTGCTTGTTTGTTCATTTCTGTTCATTTCGATTTTTACACCAGGGACTTGAACCCCATTAAGACTGCGCCCATGCTGGGCACACACAAGACGCTGGAGCCAACGTCGCTTCGCGCCGTGGCTCAGCTTTGACGTTCGGTACAAGATAACCCATCATTATGTATATTCGATATATTACGTGTTTCTCAATAGCCTGCATCATACTCTCCTTGATATGGGGGATGATGGTCTTTGCATTTCCTGACAAGCCATCTCCGAGTCTGACTCCACAATTGGGTTATCTCTTTTTGGGGCTCTTGGGAGTAATTACTGCAAATGCGTTAAGAAAGATGTCGGACCGCATTAAAGAACTTGAAGAAAGACTTAAAGAAAAAGGCAAATTGACAGAAGAAAGCTAATCGGGTTCCCGAGAGTAGTTAGTTCCCGGGGGCCACAGCACCCTGCGTACGGCATTGACTTCGTCCATGCGGTCAGGCATCGCATCGGATAGAGCTGCTAGCGCGGCCATGTCATTCTCCTAGCCTTCGATCCCCGAGGCGGTCGCTCGCTCCCGTGTTGGCTTCAGATGGTAGTTTCTTTATTTTCATGTTCTGGTATTTCGACAAGGGCCTTGAACCCCATTTACAACGCGCCCATGCTGGGCACACAGAAGGCGCTGATCTCAACGGCTGGGACCGTTGTGTTTTCAGCTTGCTTTGCCACAACAAACATCACACCCTTCGAGCATGCTCACTCCCGCCCCAGCCGTGAGATAGCGCGGCGTTGGGCAAAATAGATACAATTCGACACTCGACAACGACCACCAAAACTCGCTAAACACGCAGATGCTTATTTCCGTGGTTTAGTTCTGGCCAAGCGACGGTTGACCCCAATGTGACCCTTCTTGGTAATCGTTATGGTGATAGCGGATTTACATTTCCAACTAAGTCTGACCCAAACTCAAAGCTGGGAGTGGTTGGGGCCAATCTCCAATACGCAGTAGCTCCGGAACCTTCAGCTATAGTCCTTCTTATCGGTGCAGGAGTACTACCCCTATTTGTCCGGCGGCGGTGACTTACCGCTGAACTAATGCGGGCCGAGTCAGTGGTTGGGGATATCGTTTTGCAGGGCGAGGAAGACCTGGAGTGCGGCGTAGGCGTCGTTGGCCGCGTAGAGTAATTGACGCTCTGTCAACTCACGCGCCGCCCAATTTGAGGTCGTGATGGATTTGGATTTGGTCATTTTGCGCTTGAAGCACATGGCGATGGCGGATTTGGCGCCCACGGCGTTGCGGTAGCCGAGTTTTTTGAACGTGGTATCGAGGTCCACGATGGCCGCTGGGCGTATGCCGAAACGTTGGAAAATCTGGTGAAGATCGCCGCCGAGGCCAAACCCTATCTTCCGGAGTTGCGGCGCTCTTAACAAGTCGATGATCACCGGGTGGCTCTCAAGACAACACGATTGAAAAATAAAAACCTTCTCGCACGTGGCAAATTGAAGGACATGCGGGCCCTCGGATTGCTGGCCCTTATGAAATGTCGGCTTCGATTCGGTATCAAAGCCGACCATGCCAGCGGCCATGAGTTGCTCGAAGGCGAGCCCGGCTTGGCGCGCGTTAGTCACGACCAAGACCTGCTCGAAGGAGAGGCCATCGAAGGGCGGCAATGCGGCAATGTCATCTTTGTGTGGGGTGTGCTTCGGGGCGTTCATGGAAAAGTTGCACGCCAGGGGAATGGTCTGGGGTGGCGGAGAGTCATCCCGAACTTGCCGCAGCGCAAGCCCATGCTGCCCGGACCGCCTTACTTGGCTTGCAATGTCCCCTCGGTCACCCCGAGTTTTTCTAGCGCTTGGACTCGCTCTAACAAGTTTGATGCCTCTGCGGTGCCGGCCAGGAGCTCCTGATAGGCGCGCAGCGTGAGGGTGGCCGTGGCGGCATCTTCGTCGAGGAATTCGACGCGGAATCGGGTGAGTCCGGCGGTGCGCAGGCTGTGGAAGTAGGAGGCGCCGGATTGGGCCATGCCGTTGAACAGGGTGTTGCGGCAACCCACGTCGGCTTGAAGCCGGTGGAGTTGGCCAACGCGGTCGCGCAAATGAACGACGTGGTGCTCGCAGGGGCGCCCGCAATCTTTCACCGTCGATCCTTGGCTTAAAAACGCGCAAAACACGCAGTGCTCCATGTGAAACATCGGCATGTGCTGGTGAAGCGTGAGCTCGAACCACTCCGGCGGCGCGGCGCTCATCAGATCGAGCACTTGGCCGATGTTGAGGTCGTAGGAAACCGTTAGGAAATCCAACCCGGCGTGAGCCATGAGCAATCGCGCGGTAAGCGGATTGGCCACGTTGAGCGAAAAATCGCCAATTTTTTTCAGATGGTTTCGGTTTTTGTAGTATTCGAGGGCGGAGAGGTTTCGCAGCAACAGTCCATCGGGTTGGGCGTTTTCGATGAGTTTGAGGTAGCCGGTTTCGCCGGGTTTGAGGATGCGCGGGGTGGCGAGATAGATGTGGGATTCGGCCGTTGACTGTTGAGATCGGAAGTGGCCCACGGCGTGCTTGAAGCGGCGCGGGTCCTCGAAGTCGCAATAAACCGTGGCCACACCGCATTGGATGGCCGCCGTGAGTTGGTCGAAGGTGCGACACAAAACCGAAAGTTGAGCGGCGGCGGGCACGCTGGCCGGCACCACGGGAAGAAGATCCTTGTAGGTGGTGGTGATGGCAGGTGCGGGCGAGCTTGGCCTATGCCCTGCCCCACCGGCATCCAGTTTGGCCACAAGCTGGCGGCGCAGCTCGTTGAGCACCGAGAGCGGGATGTGGCAATCGCCCACCAGACGGTTGTCGAGGGCAGCGAGTGCGTAACACGTGTCGCCTAGACGCCCGAGTTGCGCCGATAAAATAGTCGCGTCTAACGGCCGCTTGGCGGCCGATTGCAACTCGACAACCGATGAAACGCTGGCCGTGACACGATCACTTTCTAGCACATCTCGACCGCCGTCGGCCGGGCCATCATCGAGTGCGGCCACCGTGAGAAACTCGCCCGCACGACCGGTGACAACCAAGCTGAGGGGCAATTTTTTTTCGGGTGGGTGGGTATTTTGCCAGAACTTGCGGAGTTCGGTTTCGAGTTTGGGGTCGGACGTTTTATAGACGGTGTGGCCAGGTTGGATGCGATCGAAGTTGATGCCGCTAAATGTGAGGTGAAAGATGATATGGGGGCCATCAATTTTCCAGATACGAGCGCCTTGTTCGAGGTCGCGGTTTTCGCCGGCGTCGAAGACTACGCCATCGCCCGGTGCCATGGGCACCCCGGTGGTCTTGCCCAGTCGAATCCAACCAGGACCACACGCCACAATCTCACCTAACAGCGGCCCGCGTTTCTTCCCAAATCGCCCATGCGTCAAATACGGGTGATTGGTCCCCGCCAGCCACCCGGTCGATAACCCACGCGAAAATGTCATCTCCAACGCGTAACGATCGGCCGCGGTGACGGGCGATTCCCGCTGCGCCAGTGCCGCGTCCAGCGCCTTGCGATACACGCGCGTGACGGCCGTGACATACTCTGGCGACTTGAGCCGCCCTTCGATTTTGAACGATTTGACGCCCGCGCGCACCAATTCCGGGACGAGGTCCACGGCGGCCAGATCCTGTGGGCTCAACAAGTAGCGCACCTCACCGAGGTCGCGGGTTTCCCCATCGACGACGATTTGATATGGCATGCGACACGCTTGGGCACACTCGCCGCGGTT
>JBDLWH010000210.1:0-2900 GCA_039804325.1 Verrucomicrobiota bacterium | reverse complement strand
AACGAAATGCCAAACTCCTCAATCACCTGGTCGCGCGAATCCGCCCCCACATCAATGAACATTTGCTCCAGCGACATCACCTGACGCCTTGTGGATTCCGGTAAAAAATGTGGCGGGAGCGAGCAAACCACCCCGAGAATTTTGTCACCGCTGCGGGTGAGGATTTCGACGCGTTGGGAAAGCAGGTTGTGTTCCCACCACCCGCCGAGGGCCACGATCTGCAAAAACCCGTCAGCGGTGATGTTTTGGACGAGAAACCCGACTTCATCCATGTGCCCGGCTACCATCACTCGCGGACCGTCACCCGCCGTCTCACAAAAAACCGAGCCGTTCCGGTCCGTCGCGAGCTCCCCACTGGCCTCGAGTTCATCCACAAAAATTGCTCGAACTTCATCTTCGTGGCCGGAAACCGCGTGGGCATCTGTCAATTCCTGTAACAACGAAACCGCTTTGGTGCGCATGCCGACTAGTCTGCAAGACCGCCGCTCAGGTTCCAAGCGCCAAGTTTCCTCTCGCCCATGCATCCGGTGATGCTCGCGTATCGCCACCATTTTGCTCTTGCTCATCGGCCTGCGATCTCCATTCTCCCTCGCGCTATGTCCTTTTTTCCCGAGATCCCACAAATCCCCTACGAGGGCCCAACTTCCAAAAACCCGCTCGCCTTCAAGCATTACAATCCAAGCGAATTGGTCGAAGGCAAGTCGATGCATGACCACCTGCGGTTCGCAGCCGCTTATTGGCATGTCATGCGTAACGGGTTGAGCGATCCGTTCGGGGCCCCCACCGCCGTGATGCCATGGGATGATTATTCGGATTCGGTTTCCAACGCCAAACGCCGCGCCGACGTCTTTTTCGAATTTCTCGGTAAACTTGGCATCGATTACTGGTGCTTCCATGACCGCGACATCGCGCCGGAGCTCAATGATTACAAGAAATCCACCGCCGCTCTGCAGGAAGTCACCGCCCACCTCGGCCAACTCCAACAAGCGTCTGGTAAAAAACTCTTGTGGGGCACCGCCTGCCTGTTTGGCCACCCGCGCTACTCGCAAGGTGCCGGCACATCCCCGAATGCCGACGTGTTTGCCTACGGCGCTGCCCAAATCAAGGCGGCCATGGACGCCACACATGAACTCGGCGGTCTGGGTTACGTCTTCTGGGGTGGCCGCGAAGGCTACTCCTCGCTCCTCAACACCAACATGGGCCGCGAACTCGACCACCTCGCGTCTCTCCTCCACCTCGCCGTCGATTACAAACGCGCCATCGGCTTCACCGGCCAGTTCTACATCGAACCCAAACCCCGCGAACCCTCAACCCATCAGTATGACTCCGACGCCGCTGCCTGCCTGAACTTCTTGCGCGAATACGACCTGCTGGGCGACTTCAAACTCAACATCGAAACGAACCACGCCACGCTCGCAGGCCACACCATGGAACACGAACTCACCGTGGCCATCAACGCCGGCGCTCTCGGCTCCATCGACGCGAATCAAGGCGACATGTTGTTAGGTTGGGACACCGACCAATTCCCGTCCGACCTCTACGGCACGTCCAAGGTGATGCTCAAAGTGCTCGAAATGGGCGGCTTCACCACCGGCGGCCTCAATTTCGACGCTAAACGCCGCCGCGAATCCCACGAGCCGCTCGACTTGTTCTATGCCCACATCGGCGGCATGGACGCGTTCGCTCGCGGACTCAAAATCGCCGCCGCCGTCCGCGCCGACGGACGACTCGACGCATTCGTCAGCCAGCGCTACGCATCGTGGAACACGGGCATCGGCCAAAAAGTCGAAAACAAAACGACCAATCTGACCGAACTCGCCGAGTATGTCGCGACTATCCCTGAACCGACCATCGCTTCCGGTCGCCAGGAATTGCTCGAGAACATCCTCAACGAGTGCATCTGATCATACGCTATCCGCTACGCCCATGGCCACTCCTCGGGCGTAGCTCCCGCCTCGCAAAAAATCACAAAAAAATCTTGCCAATCCGGGCCCATCCGTTGAACTACTACTCGTCAATCAAAACTATCCCTTAGATTGACACGTTTTTTTAGAGGCTCTCACCGTTACCTCATCCCAATTCTCAGCCATCAAATCCAAAATCAACCCCACAAAATGAAGCCAGCCACACGCACCCTGTTTCTAGCAACCCTGCTCGGCCTCACCGCCGCATCCCACGCCGCGACATCCTTTACCGAGAATTTCTCGGACAACTCGGCTAATCCGAATATGGCGCTGGGCACGAACCCCATGAACGCGACCACTTCCTTCGCCGGCAGCAATTTTACGATCACCTCCAGTGGAGGGGCACGCATCTTCTTAGGCACCAACGACAAGGATTTCCAAGCGACCGATTTTGTGTTCACTGCAACCGTGACGCTGCCGAATAATCTGAGCGCCGATTCCATGCCTTTCTTCGGCATGGGGACACCTACCCCCGTGGTGGGGTCTTATGGTGAACCATTGACGAACCAGTATCTCTTGATGGGCTATCGGGCCGACGATAGGAAATTTCAAGTGCGCAGTAATAGTGGATTTAGTGGCGAGTTCAATCCCGCGTTCGGTGTTGATCCACTCGCTAACGGGACTCACAAAATGATCATGCAATGGACTGCTCTTACACAAACGGCGGTATTCACATTTGACGCATATAACGACGGTGTCACTAACGGGATCAACGATTACACCTTCACCCGTGATGCCACATTGAACGGCTTTACCAACACCGCTTCGCAACTCATCGTCGGTGGTGCCAATGGTTTAATCTTCGACAACATCACCGTATCCGTGCCTGAGCCATCGGCTGCTTTACTCGGCGGATTGGGACTTCTCGCCCTGATGCGCCGCCGCAGAATCTAAGCACGATTGCTTCTAAGGTTTTAAATCCAAAAAGAGGGATGG
>JBDLWH010000209.1:0-4023 GCA_039804325.1 Verrucomicrobiota bacterium | reverse complement strand
GTTAGTGATGAGGGATTCCATGCCGGGATAAGTGGCGGATGCCACAGGGGCCGCGGGTTTTGGGAGTTTGGCTAGGCGCGCCCTGACCAGAGCGTCGAAGCGTTCCGGGTTAGGCAGGCGATTGAGCTCCTCCGGATAGGATTCATCGGTGAGGTTTTGCCAGCCGAGTTGAAACAAGGTGTTACCCAAGCCCAGAAGGCACGCCGATTCGATGGCACCATCGTGATGCAACAAGGCACGGCTGAATGCCGCGCGCGCACTCGTGAAATCTTTTTCCTGATAGGCCGCGGTGGCTTCCCCAAGTGAGAATCGTGCTTTCCGTCCTTGCAGAGTCGTGCTTTCTGCCAGTTTGTGATAGGCATCACGCGCTTCTGCGGTGCGTTTTTGGCGCAGGGCTTGTTGTGCGTTAGAGACGTCATCGGCCCGGGCACTCATGGGAGCGAGAAGGACGCTGGCCAAGGTGGTCGTGGCGAGCAAGCCGCGCCAGCGGGTGGAGGCGATCAGCGATCCTATCAGGAACAAGATGGCCGGAAACACCAGCCACTGATAGAACTCGATGAAGACGTTGCGTTGGCGACCTTCCATTTCGAAGGCGTCGAGGGTTTTGAGGGAGGATTTCACCATGGCGGGCAGGTCCACGCCAGACCCGGCGTGGGCGTAATGCCCGTGGGTTTGGTCGGCGAGTTTGCGCAGCACATCGGATTGGAGGCGTGAGATGATGGGCTTGCCGGCGCGATCGACGCTGCGGTTTCCAGGTAACTCTGGGTTAGGGATGTAATCACCGTCGGCAGTGCCCAGGCCGATGGCCAGAATGTAAACGCCCGAGCGCTGGGCATCCTCTATCATCGCATCGAGGTCGCCCTCATGGTTTTCACCGTCGCTCAAGATGACGAGCGCGTTGTTTTTTTGCCCCGTTTTTTTCAGGGTGGCCGTGGCGAGTTTGACGGCTGAGGCGAGGTCAGACCCACCCATGGGGGCCCAGGATTCGTCGATTTGTTCGATGGTTTCGCGCACGGCGGGGTGATCGACGGTGAGTGGGGCATAGAGATATGACGATCCGGCGAAGCCGATAACGCCGATGCGTTCGTGTGGCATCGCATCGAGCAGCTCGCTGATGACCATTTTTGCTTGGGCGAGGCGGTCGGGTTTGACGTCGCGTGTGCGCATGCTGCGCGAGAGATCTAGGGCGATGAGGAGATTGCGGCCGAGGGATTTTTCGTTTCGGGTGCCCATGGCCCCCTGGGGTCTGGCTTGGGCGATGACCAAAGCGGCGCAGGCGGCAAGCAACAATATCAGAGCAATCCAGCGGGGCAGCGTGCTCGTGTGTTTGAGCAACATGCGCCGCAAGCGCGGCGCGACAAACTCACCCCATGACTTGCGGCGAAAGCGCCCGGCCAACACCGCTGCGAATCCTAACAGCGGTAGGGTGACGAGTAAAACGAGCCAGATGGGATGGGCGAAATGCACCGGGTCAAGGCGATGGGGGTGGATGAAGGGCGAGGACGAGGGCTGCGGTGAGCGCCGCCAACAGCGCGAGGCCGAGGAACCAAGGAAATAATTCGGTGTCTTCGATCACTGAAAAACTTTTGGCATCGGTTTTTTCCAATTGGTCGATGGTGGTGAAGGTTTTGCGGAGTGCTTCGAGGTCCTGGGCCCAATAATGTTCCGCTCCGGTGATGGTGGCGATTTTTTTGAGTGTCGGGAGGTCAAATTCCTGATAGGGGAAGCGCATGATTTGGCGGTTCACCCTGCCCTGGTGGGTTCCGATGGCGATGGTATAGATCTTGATGCCCAGGGTTTTGGCGTGGGCGGCGGCCTCTAACGGGGAGATTTTTCCGGAGTTGTTTGCGCCATCGGTGATGAGCACGATGATTTTACTTTTGGCGTCGCGGGCGTCGAGGCGAGCGGCGGCCGCGGCCATGGCGGATCCGATGGCCGTTCCTTGGTCCCTGATGGTGCCGCGATCAAATTGGTCGTTGAGGCGAAGTTCGCTCAGGGCATTGCGTAACCACTTGTGATCCAGGGTGATGGGGCTGGCGGCACGCGGGCGGCCGGCGAAGGCGACGAGGCCCATGCGGTCGTCGGGGCGGCGGTTGATGAAATCGTCCACGACCATTTTGGCCACATCGATGCGTTTGACGCGTTCTCCTTGGTCGATAAAATCGTCGATGTCCATCGAGAGCGAGACGTCGAAGGCGATCATGATATCAATGCCGCTAGCGGTTCGGCTTTGGGATTGGTTGCGCCAAACCGGGCGGGCCATGGAAAGGATGGCGGCGACCAGGGCGAGGAAGGTCAGGGGCAGGCCGAGGCCGCCGGTGAGGCGGCGGGAGCGTTTGCCGAGGCCCGCCAGCACAGAGAGATTGGGGAAGATCACGGCGGCCTCGGCACCACGGCCGCGGCGCAGGATGAGCAGAAACAAGGCGATGAGCAGCAGCAGCAGCCATGCGGGCTGGGCAAAGCGAAAGTGATCGAGCACGGCACTCATGCGGTGAATCCGGAGTGCAGGGTTTCTAGCAGCGCTCGGGATTGAGCGACCACCACCGTGGCTTGCACGCCTGGGATTTCGGGCGCGTATTTCAGCGCGGCCAGGCGCGCAAACCCGTCCGCCGCCGCAGAGCGAGCGTCAGGGAGAAGGGCTGAGAGCGCATCGTGACGCGATGCGAATTCCTCATGGGTTTCATAAAGTGAGCCATCACCCGCCGCGCCGCGCAGATAGTGACGCAGAATGAGCGAGGCTTGCAGTGCGGCAATTCTGGCATCCACTGTGGCGAGTTTCTCTAACGAGGCGGCGGCCGCGACGAATGCGGCGTTGCGCGCGCAGTGCGGGCGGGTGGCGGATTTCCGGCGCTTCCAGTACCTGACGAGCACGACGGCGGTGAGCGAGACAAGGGCGGCGGCGGCCAACCATGGCCAAAACCCGAAACCCGGAATGAGCGCCTCAGGTGAGGCGGGTTCCATCAATTGGAAGTGAGCGGGCGCGCCATCCATGGGAATCAGCGAGTGCGTTTGCGGCTGCGGCGTTTGAGAAACCGGTGCAATTCTGCCAGGGTGTCGCCCTGGGTGGAGAGGTCCGCGAAGTCGATTGCGTGTTTTTTGAAGATGGCCGTGATGCTCTCGAGTTGTTGGCCCCTGAGTTTGGCGTAGGCGCTGCGCAGATCCGCGTTGTCGCTGTTGATGAGGGTTTCCTCGCCGCTCTCCGCATCGAACATCACGACTTTACCCGCCTTGGGCAACTTGACCTCAAGCGGATCCATCACGCGCAGGGCGATAGTTTCGTGTTTTCGGGAGAGCTTGCCGAGTGGGGTTTCTAACGGATCGTCGTGAAAATCGGAGATGAAGAACACCAGGGATTTGCGGTGCAGGGTGCGGATGAGAAACTCGCAGGCACCGGCCACGGAGGTGCCGGGCGTGGGCGGGTGGGCGACGAGGATTTCGCGGATCATGCGCAGCAAGTGGCGGCTCCCTTTTTCCGGCGGGATAAAGAGCCATGGCGTCTGGGCAAAGAGCATCAGTCCCACCTTGTCCCCATTGTGCAACGCGCTAAACCCCAAAATCGCTGCAATCTCCGCTGCAATCTCGCGCTTGCTCAGCGCCACACTGCCATAATCCACCGACCCCGACACATCCACGGCCAAAACTACCGAGAGTTCACGCTCTTCGTGGAATTTTCTCACAAACGGTTGGTTCATCCGCGCCGTCACATTCCAATCAATAAAGCGCACTTCGTCGCCGTGCTGGTATTCCCGAAAATCATCAAAATCTAACCCCTGCCCGCGAAATGATGATAGATACTCGCCAGAAAACGACTCGCGCACCAATCGCCGCGCCTTGATCTCGAGCTTGCGCACGCGACCCATCATGTCCTCAATCTGATCGTCTGTTAGCACAGAAGGGTTGTTTGAAATTTGAGATCTGAGATTTGAGATTTGAAATTTGAGATTTATGGCACGGGCACTTTGGTCATGATGCGTTGGATGAGGGAATCGGTGGTGATTTCCTCGGCTTCGGCCTCATAGGTGA
>JBDLWH010000208.1:0-3506 GCA_039804325.1 Verrucomicrobiota bacterium | reverse complement strand
CGAAAAAAGGTCATCGTCAAACGCCTCAGCGCTATCCAAAATTTTGGAGCCATCGACATCCTTTGCACCGATAAAACCGGCACGCTCACCCAAGACCGCGTGATCCTCGAAGAACACGTCGATGTGACGAACCGCCAAAGTGACGACGTGCTGCGTTACGCCTACATGAACAGTTATTACCAGACTGGGTTGCACAACCTGCTGGACCGTTCTATCCTACAACACACCGAGTTAGAGGTCGAACGCGGGTGCCGTAAGGTCGATGAAATCCCCTTTGACTTCCAACGCAAGCGCATGTCGGTGGTCGTCGATTACGAAGATGACCACGTCCTCATCTGCAAGGGTGCCGTGGAGGATATCTTCGATGTCTGCACTCACTATCAAGTCGATGACGAAATCCATCTCATCATCGACCTGATTAAAAACGATTTGTTAGAGGAATACGAGGCGCTGAGCAACGACGGCTACCGGGTTCTCGCCATCGCCTACCGCGAGTTTCCGCGCGCGAAACAGGTGTTTTCAGTGGAGGACGAGAGCGATCTAACGCTCTTAGGATACCTAGCATTTTTGGACCCGCCCAAGGACTCGGCCGCCAAGGCCATCGCCTTGCTCAAGCAAGCCGGAGTTTCCACCAAGATTCTCACCGGCGACAACGCGCTCGTCACGCGCAAGATTTGCCGCGATGTGGGCATCATTGCCGGGGACGTCATCACCGGCGATCAATTACTAGGACTCAACGAGGAGGATCTTGGGGCGCTGGCCGAGAAACACGATGTCTTTGCGCGCCTATCACCCAGCCAGAAGGAATCCCTCATCATCGCACTCCAAAAACGCGGCCACGTCATCGGATACATGGGCGATGGCATCAACGACGCCCCCTCAATGCGCGTCGCCGATGTGGGCATCTCGGTGGACACCGCCGTGGACGTCGCGAAGGAATCGGCGGATGTCATATTGCTAGAAAAGAGCCTCGTGGTGTTAGAAGAGGGCATCATCGAAGGGCGCAGGGTCTTTGGTAACATCATCAAATACGTGCGCATGAGCGCGAGTTCTAACTTTGGTAACATGTTTAGCGTGGTGGGTGGCAGTTGGTTTCTGCCCTTCCTGCCCATGGCTCCCATCCAGGTGTTATTGAATAACCTTCTCTATGACGCATCGCAGGTGGGCATCCCCTCGGACCGAGTGGACGAGGAATACCTGACCACGCCGCGCAAGTGGCACATCGGGAACATCCGGCGTTTCATGATGATCATCGGCCCTATGAGTTCGCTGTTTGATTATGCGACGTTTTTCCTCATGCTTTGGGTTTTCAAGTGCCATCTTTTCACCGATGCGGCCACGAGCGTGGCGGATAAGGCGTATTACGAACAACTCTTTCACACCGGATGGTTTGTCGAGTCCATCCTCACCCAAACACTCATTGTCCATATCATCCGCACTCGCAAAATCCCGTTCTTCCAAAGCATCGCCAGCCCATTCTTGTGTGTCACCACCATCGTCGTCATGGCCGCCGGGGCATATCTGCCGTATTCCCCGCTGGCTGGCTATTTCGGGTTTGTCCCGCTGCCCGTGAGCTATTGGTATTGGATTACCGGGTTTTTACTTTGTTATGCGTTTCTCACCCACCATGTGAAGGTGTGGTTCCACAAGCGATACGGAATTGACTGATATGAAAAGTTTGCTTACTGCCCTGCAAGAAGGCCGCCTCATCGAGTTACCAGATACGAACAAGGAGAAGTCCCTTGAATACCTCGCCACCATCATCGAGGCCATCCCCGATATCGGCGGGGAACGCGGCATCACTGAAACTGTGCTAGAACGCGAAAGCCTCCACAACACTGGCATCGGAAAAGGCTGGGCCTGCCCGCACGCGCGATCCAAAAGCGACGGCGAGTTGTTATGCTCAGCTGGATGGAGCCCGCAAGGCATCAACTACGGCTCGCCCGACGGCCAACCAGTGCATTTGGTCGTGATGTATTTCGTGCCCGACGGCCAGAAGAACTCGTATCTCAAAGAGATCTCGTCGCTGGCCAAAGCGATTCAGACCATGCCCTCGATGCAATCCCTCGCATCACTCACCGATTTGTCTGATGTGCGCCACCGCCTGCTCGACGCCATCAACTCGGCCCTCGAATCCATGGCTCCAGATGCTAGGGCACGCATGATCCAGTTAGAAGTAAAACAGGCCGCCGCCGAGTCGGTGCCCACGGCCGTGTCGTTAGATATGGCCTCTCAGTGGATGCCCATGCTCATGGTGGCCGTGCCGGGCCAAAAACCCGTGGTGCTCGGACAAGAACTCGATTTGGTGCGCCTGCTAGATGGCGAGGACCACCTGCCGACCACCCTTGAAACCCACGGACGCGCCGAACATCGCGGACTGCAAATTTTGTTACGTTCAAGTGCGAAGTATCTCCCAGACCGCACCGTCTATGATTGTTTGGTCGGGCGACTCGCCCCGTAAGCGCTCACTCAGGCACATCCCACATAGGCCGCCAGACCGCGCGCGTCGTGACAGTCGGATGCGACTGGATATTCGTAAGATATGACTAGCTCTTCACAAGTGGGTCGCCCAGCATACCGGCTTATGAAATTATTGAAGTCGTTTGTTCTAACAACAGCCTTAACGTTCGCGGGTGCGGGCGGCGCTTACGCGAGTGAGGCAGATTTAAAGATTCCCAAGCTCGACACGGTGACATTTTCGTCGCTCGGTGGCGTGAGTGGGCACACGCTGATGCTCATTGGATTGGCCGTGTGTGTGCTCGGCGGGCTCTTCGGGCTCCTGCAATACCAACAAACCAAAAACCTGCCGGTTCACCAGAGCATGGCCACGGTTTCCAACACGATTTGGGAGACCTGTAAAACCTACCTGTTTACGCAAGGGAAGTTTCTAGCGATTCTTTGGCTACTCATCGCGGCCTGCATGATCTATTACTTTGGCGTTCTGCAACATAACAGCACCATGCACGTGGCGGTGATTCTGGCAGCGTCGGTGTTAGGGATTCTCGGTTCCTACGGCGTCGCCTGGTTCGGCATCCGTATCAACACGGTGGCCAACTCGCGCACCGCGTTTTCCGCCCTGAAAGGAAACCCGCTCGCCACGCTCGGCATTCCGCTTCGCTCGGGCATGAGCGTCGGCCTGCTCCTCGTTTGCGTCGAGTTGTTCTTCATGATCTGCATCTTGATCTTCTTGCCCACCGAACTCGTCGGCCCGTGCTTCATCGGCTTCGCCATCGGCGAATCGCTCGGGGCTTCCGTGCTGCGTATCTGCGGCGGTATCTTCACCAAGATCGCCGACATCGGCTCGGACTTGATGAAAATCGTTTTCCAACTTCCGGAAGATGATCCCAAAAACCCAGGTGTCATCGCCGACTGCACGGGCGACAACGCGGGTGACTCGGTCGGCCCGACAGCGGACGGTTTTGAAACCTACGGTGTGACGGGCGTGGCCTTGATCGCCTTTCTATCCCTCGCCTTAGCAGCTCAGCAAGAAGTGTGCGCGACGCTCA
>JBDLWH010000207.1:0-5729 GCA_039804325.1 Verrucomicrobiota bacterium | reverse complement strand
CAGGTGTAACAGTCTCCCGGATGGGCGGACTTCGTCCATGGGCGTTGCATAGGTGGCTTTTTAGGGCTTTTATGCCGCACGCGCAAGCTGAATTCTGTTGGATTTGGGGATTCTCCGGGTGGGTTTGGCGATCAGGGTTGGAAGTCGAGCGGGCTGGCGTCGCCTGGGTGTCGCCGGATGATGAGGTCAATCATTGAGCGCGATGGGCAGCGGCACGACGCGGTGTTTGCTGGGTTTTCTGTCGTGCATGGTGAGGGAGCCATGGTCAAACCCGAGATTTTTGACGTGAGGGCGGAGGGATGACGTTAGATTTCATTCATCATGCCTTTGAGGTTACCGAAGAAGTTGGTGAGTTCGTCGGAGCTGGGTTCGGCGCCGAGGATGTCGTCGTAGGTTGTGTGGTCGATGAAGGTGTCGTCGAGTTCGCCGATGAACGAGCTGGGTTGGCAGCCGGTTTCTTGGCCCCATTTGAGGCGTTTTGAGCAATACGTGAGGGTGAGATGGTCTTGGGCGCGGGTGATGCCGACATATAACAATCGTCTTTCCTCGTCCTTGGTGCCCTCGGCGATGCTGCGGGTGTGAGGGAGAAACCCTTCTTCGAGACCCACGAGGAAGACGATAGGGAATTCCAGGCCTTTTGAGGCATGCAGGGTGATGAGGGTGGCCCCTTGCTTTTTTTCTAGGTCATCGTCCTCGCGATCAGCCGAAAGCGCGCTGTCATCGAGGAAGGCTTGGAGTTTTTTCCCCTTCATCGAGTGGGCGCGCAGGCTGTCGATGACGCTTTGGATTCCCTCGCCGCGTTGTTGGCGCTCACTTTCGGTTTTGCACGCGCGTTCTATCCACGGCAGGTATTCGATTTGCTTGAGAAGCGCGTGGAGGACGTCGGCCGGGTTGTCATTTGCTAAATCGATGCGGTTTTTGGCACCGGCAATGAGAGCGACGAACGATTCGATGGAGGTGCGCGTTTTGGTGCTGATGGAGCCGGTGAAGAAAGGGTCGCAGAGGGCCTGCCAAACCGACTGGTGGTTTTCGCGGCTCCACTCGGTAGCGAGGACGGCGGTGGATTGGCCGATGCCGCGGTTGGGTGCGTTGAGGATGCGCAGAAGCGGGACGTCGGCCTCGGGGGAAACCAACAATTGGACGTAGGCGAGCACGTCACGCACCTCCCGTCGGTCGTAGAAACTCTGAGCGCCGACCATGCGATACGGGATTTTGCGCTCGCGCAGGGCGAGTTCGAGTTTGCGGCTCTGGCCGTTGGTGCGGAAGAGCACCGCGAAATCCTCCCACTGGCGGCCCACGGCGCTTTTGCCCGCGAGGATTTCCTCAGCGATGAACTCGGCCTCTTCGTCATCGCCGGGCATGGCCACGATGCGCACGGGGTCACCGCCCTGGCGCGTTGAGCGTAGGATTTTCTCGCGACGGCCGCGGTTGTGCTTGATCAGGCTGTTCGCCGTGTGGAGCACGGCATGGGTGGACCGGTAGTTTTCCTCTAAGCGGATGATTTTGGGATTCGGGAAGAACTTTTCGAATTCGAGGATGTTGGCCACTTCTGCGCCGCGCCAGCCGTAGATCGATTGGTCGTCGTCGCCCACGACGCAGACGTGGTAGGGGGGGCCGACTAATTGTTGGAGTAGGCGCATCTGGAGCGAGTTGGTATCCTGGAACTCGTCCACCGTGACGCGCGAGAAGCGCTGGCGGAAGTGGTCGCGCACGTCGCCGTGCTCACGCAGGATTTTCTCGGCAAAGAGGAGCAGGTCGTCAAAATCCACCGAATTTTGCGCGCGCAGTTCGTTTTGATAGGCGACAGCCAGGTTGGCGAAGTAGTCGTCATCGAGTTCTGTGGGGTCGAGCCCTTGGTTTTTAGCCTTCGAGATGGCGGCGAGCACGGTGTCGGGTTTGACCTTCTCGTCGGAGCCGCCCATGCGAACTAACAATTGTTTCATCAAGCCGACCTGGTCGGAGTGCGAGCAGATGGAGAAATTTTGTTTGTAGCCGATTTTATCGATGCCGCCGCGCAAGAGTCGCACGCAGAGTGAGTGGAACGTGCAGACGGTCATGTCGGAGGCGGCCTTTTTGGTGACCATGCCTGCGATGCGGTCGCGCATTTCGCTGGCGGCCTTGTTGGTGAAGGTGACGGCGAGGATCTCAGCGGCCGGAACCTTCTTTTCCAGCATGTGGGCGATGCGGCACGTGACGGTGCGAGTCTTGCCGGTGCCAGCGCCGGCGAGGATCATGACCGGCCCGTCCAAGGCGGCGACGGCCTGGCGCTGGGCAAAATTGAGTGATTCGAATGAGAACGAGGCAGCCATCGGCGGGCGGATCCAAGCGGGCAAGCGTCAGCGTGGCGAGTCCGGACTTTTTGATTCTTCACGCGGGGGTGGCGGCGTGGCGGGCGATGAATTCATCGGCGAGCGCGCCGTAGGCCAGGGCACCGAGGCCGTGAGGATCGTGCTCGAAGATAGATTTGCCGTGGCTGGGTGCCTCGCCGATGCGGATGGTCCGCGGAATCATCGTCTGATACATCTGCTGCGGGAAAAACTTAGCCACCTCTTCGACGACTTGGCGCGAGAGCAGGGTGCGCCCGTCATACATCGTCATGACGATGCCTTCCAAGCGGATATTCGGGTTGGCATCGGATCCACGGATTTGGTCGATGACGTGGACGATTTTGGCGAGTCCTTCGAGGCCGAACCACTCGCATTGGAGGGGGATGAGGATTTCATCCGACGATGCGAGGGCGGAAGTCATGAGCACGCCGAGCGACGGTGGGGTGTCGAGGATGCAGAACTCGAAGAGATCGTTGGGTTTGAGCGCTTGGAGGATGCGGCGCAGGCGCGTGAGATGGTCGTCGCTGCGGGCGAGTTCGATTTCCACGCCGGCGAGATCCATTTCTGACGGGAGGATGGAGAGGTTGGGGCGGCCGGTGGGGAGGATTTGTTGGTGGACGGTGGTTTGGCCGATGAGCACGGGATACATGCTTCCGCCTTCGGGGGCCTCGATGCCTAGGCCGCTGGTGCAGTTGGCTTGGGGGTCGAGGTCCACTAAGAGGACGCGTTGACCGCGCTTGGCGAGGCCGGCGGACAGGTTCAAGGCGGTGGTGGTTTTTCCCACACCACCCTTTTGGTTGGCGACGGCGATGACTTTCATGCGATGTGGGCAGGGCCCGAGACGGCGCACTTTCTGGAGATCAGGCGCGACATGCAATCAAAACCGCAGGGCAGGGGAAAATCATCGGTACGTGTCGGAGGCGGCAGGTCCGCTGCCGGTGGGAGGATCAGTCTGGCGGGGATTCTGAAAGTTTCGGTGGGATGAGGAAAACGAGCGATCCGTGGCGTTTGGGTGGCTCGATACGGATGCAGGCGAGAGAGCCTTTTTTGATTTCGACGTTGCCGGCGGTGGTTCCCAGTAGCCACTCGATGAGCAACGAGAGATCCGGTTCGTGGCCGACGATGGCCACGCATTTGAAATCGTGGAACGCGCAGAGCTCCTGCATGGCTTGGTGCGGATGCATGCCGGAGGCCAGCCACCCTTGGATGATGGCTCCCGGTATGGCGGCGGCCTCACAGAATTCGTCGGCCGTCTGGCGGGCACGCACCAACGGGCTGGTCAGGACGATATCGGGCAACCATTTTGCCTGTTTCAGCACTTTGGCTGCCTGGCGTGCCTGCTCGCGGCCCTTATCGACGAGTGCCCGCGCGCCATCGCCATGCGCATTGAATGATTCGGCCTTACCGTGACGCAGAAGAATGAGGTCCATGGGGAAAGAAGGTTGATTGAGGGGGTGCTAAACGACGAACGACGGGGAAAGTATGCTTAGTGATGGGCTCGGTGGTGATCTGATTCGGATTTCAGGCGTGGAAATGTGGGTGTCACATCTGGCTCACATCGTCATGCCGCCGTCCACGGCGATGACCTGGCCCGTGACATAGCGTGCCGCCGGGCTGGCAAGGAAGGTGACCATGGCGGCGATGTCTTGGGTAGCTCCGAAGGTGCCTAACGGGATTTTAGCGAGCACCGCGGCCTTCACGGCATCGGGCAATTCATCGGTCATGTCGGTGGTGATGAATCCGGGAGCCACGGCGTTGCAGGTGACGCTGCGTCCGGCGAGTTCGCGGGCAACGGCTTTGGTGAAGCCGATGAGGCCTGCCTTGCTGGCGGAGTAGTTCGTTTGTCCGGCGTTGCCGATGATGCCGATGACCGAGGCGATATTGATGATGCGGGCATCCTGGGATTTCATGAGGGTGCGCATGAAGGCTTTGACGGTGTTGAAGGCCCCCTTGAGGTTGGTGTCGATGACCGTGTCCCAGTCATCCTCTTTCATGCGCATGAGCAACGTGTCCCGGGTGACCCCGGCATTGTTCACCAAAATGCTCACCGCGCCTAACTCGGTGGTGATTTGTTTTGCCAATTCTTGGACGGCGGCGTGATCGGCCACATCCACCGCATAGGCCGTGGCTGCACCCGGGAAGACCGCGTTGATTTCTGCGGCGGCCTGCCCACAGCTCGCGGCGCTGCGGCTCACGACGGCGACTTTAGCGCCTTCTGCGGCAAGCGCGCGGGCGATTTCCTGACCGATTCCACGGCCACCTCCGGTGACGACGGCGATTTTGTTGGCAAAGCGTGACATGGGCAGAACTTGGGCGCAGTGGGTCGGGTATGTCAACCCGGCGATTTGGGGTGGGCGTCAGGGATGGGGGGTTACGGCTGGGTGATGCGCACGCGCAAGAATTGGTGGGTGCCCGACGAGCGCGGAATGCTTGCTTGGCGAGTTTCCAGGTGGTTGGTGGTGAAGCGCACGACATCGTCGAAGCCGGCAGGTGCGCCAGATTCGCCTGGGGCTTTCCAATCTCCGAGGGTGGTGGATGCTTGGGTGGTGAAGGTGAGATCGGTGAGGGCTGTGTCGCGTTGATAGGTCAGGATAAAATGGGTGGCGGTGGTGGTGGCGACGGGCAGGTGGGGCGTCGGTTCGCTTGCGACGACGGGCGAAGTGCCAAAGGCATATTCAATGAGGTTGGCGCGCCCGTCATGATCGTAATCCCCGTTGGGTTGGTTGGCCAAGGTGCCCGGCGTGAGATGGTTGATAACTTCCAGGTTGGCGGCCCAAGCGGAGAATGGAATGCTGACGGTGACCGTGGCGGCATTGGAGGACGCGAACCCAGCGGCGTTAGTGGCCTTAGCCCAATAGCTGGTGGATGTGGCGAGCGCTGGTGTGGTAAAAGTGCTGGCGGTGGCCCCTGTGACCGGGGTGGTGGTGACGCCTGACGAGCCGATATACCATTGCACGGCGGGGGATGTGCCAGCTGCGGCGACCGTCAAGGTGGCGGACGAGCCAGAGTTGATGGTGGTCGAGAGCGGTTGGGTGGTGATGGCCGGGGGCGTGATGACCGTGACGGTGGCGGTATTGGAGGACGCGAATCCAGCGGCGTTAGTAGCCCGGACCCAATAGCTGGTGGATGTGCTCAGCGCTGGGGTGGTAAAAGTGCTGGCGGTGGCCCCTGGGACCGGGGTGGTGGTGACGCCTGACGAGCCGATATACCATTGGAAGGTTGATGGACTGCCGGACGCGGCGACCGTCAAGGTGGCGGACGAGCCAGAGTTGATGGTGGTCGAGAGCGGTTGGGTGGTGATGGCCGGGGGCGTGATGACCGTGACCGTGGCGGCATTGGAAGTGGCGAACCCGGCGGCGTTAGTGGCCCGGACCCAATAGCTGGTGGATGAGGCGAGCGCTG
>JBDLWH010000206.1:0-2506 GCA_039804325.1 Verrucomicrobiota bacterium | reverse complement strand
TGCCCGAACAATTCGTCCTGCAATTTGTCCTGAAATGGCAGGCACAACAGAATCCTAACTTTCAGGTTTTCTTTGCCGACCCCCTGAAGCCGCAAGGGGTTTTCTGTGATCGCTATTACCTGCAGTTCGGCGGTGCCGGATTGGAAATCAAACGTGAGGCATCGAAGGGTAAACGCTACCACACATTGATCCAACTTAACCGCATTCCTAACCAATATGCCGACCACGTCCTGAACGTCCAACTCCGCGTGAATCGCAAAGCTGCTCGCATGCAACTTGTGCTTAATGGCGACATTGAGGGCGAATTTGTCGATCCTATCGCGTCAGTGCCTAACGGCTCTGGAATCGCCTTGGTCTGCAACACTCCAAATGGCAGCCCACAGGAAATCAGCCACATCGAAATCAGTGAACTCGATGATTTGAAGAGCCGCCACCACGCCGAAGAACGCGGAGACCCGAAAATCGATAGCCTCATCAGCCGAGAAGACGACCGCTGGGGCGGTCATCTCATCGACCTCCGCAAGTCCGATGCCGGCACGGTTTTTCGCTTCAAGAACGACTTTCAGAGCGAACTAATAGAAATCCCGGTAGTGGATGTCTCGACGGTATTTTTCGGCCTCAAGCAAGGCGATGCTCCACCGCCGGCACCGGCGGATTCCTTCGTTCTGCGCCTGTGCGATAAGGGATTCTTGAGCGTCTCTGCCTGTCAGTTTGCTGGGGATGACGTGTTGGCTGATCATCCATTGTTAGGGCGCATCCACCTTTCGCGGCAGGGGATTGTGGCCATGGAGCAGAGTGCATCCCACCCCCCAACCCGACCAAAACCATGATGGCACCTACCCCGATGCTCTGCCTCGCTCTAGCACTGAGCGCGTCCACCACGCTTGTGAGAGCAATCGATCCAGATGAGTCCATGGTGAGGTTTGCTAACGGCGATCAACTGGGGGGGGCGGTGGTCGCACTTGTCGGCGATCTGCTCATCTGGAGGTCTTCATCGTTAGAAAGGTCTCATTCTTTTTTTCAAAAGAACGTGATTGATCTTTTGTTACCATCGGCCCCGCTAGAGAACGTTGAGAAGTATGAAGCGATGCTCAAGCTGACCAATGGGGATAGTTTAAGCGGGCAACTTTCCTCGGTGACCGATGAGGCGCTCGTCTTGGACACGCGCTACGCCGGACGCATGACGATCAATCGGCTCATGGTGGCCGAGGTGAAGATCACCGGCAAATCCGCCTTCGTTTTTCTCGGTCCGACCGGGCTCGACCAATGGGAGCAGGCCGAGGAAAAACCGGCGTGGACTTACCGTCGAGGGGCATTTCGCTCCCAGGGTGAGGGGAGCATCGCACGTGACGGATTGCTCACCGATGCCTGTTCGATTACGTTTGATGTCGCCTGGAAGGGAGATGCGCTCGGATTCAAAGTCACCGTCTTTTCCGACAACCCAACCTCTGATGGCTCGTCGTCCGGTTATGATATCTCGTTCCAACGCGGTAGCGTCTATCTGAAAAATAACAAAACCCAAAGTTTTCTCGGTAGCGCCAGCACCCATTCGCTCATGGAAAAGGATCGTGCCCGCATCGAAATTCGTGCCAGTCTGAAATCCGGTAAAGTCTGCCTCATGATCGATGAGCGCGTCGTGGAAGTCTGGACTGACCCAGAGGTGGCCAAGGGCAAGTTTGGCCAATGCCTGCAGTTTTCGGCCACGAGTTCCTCTCCATTGCGCGTTTCGCGCATCGGCGTTACGCCATGGGATGGGGTCGTGGACCAGGTGCCCGAACCTCAGAACGGCATCTTGCGCCAGTTTAATCTACGTGGACTCTCCGAAGATGAGGCAAAACCCGCGCCAACCCGCGCCGCCGCGATGCCCGGGCGCATGGAACTCGCCAATGGTGACAGTCTCATGGGCGAGGTTGGCTCTATCAACGAGGGAATCATCGCCGTGAAAACGCCGCTCGGAGAAGTTAAAATCCCGATGGAGAGGTTCCGCATTGTGGCACTCAAACAGGTCGAGCTCGAACGCTGCAAACGCCGCAATGGCGACATCCGCGCGTGGTTTGCCGACGGCTCGTCATTGGTTTTTCGGCTTGATGGCATGTCCGATGGCTCGCTGATAGGCTCTAGCCAAAACTTTGGCTCCGCCACTTTCAAAATCACCGCTTTCAACCGTATTGAGTTCAATATCTACAATCCGGCATTCGAAAAAAATCACCAAGCTGCGGATTGGTGAAACGACGGACTAACGGTCGGTTAGGGTGGCGAGGCTAGCTTTGTCTCGCGCCCCATCACGGGTGTCATCGGCCCTCACGCCCTCATGTCACCACCCCGCGACTTGCTCAGACTATCTGAGAGTCACGTGATGGTTCGCAGAATTGTTTTTAGCGGGGTTAACAGAATCCTACATCGGGCCGCGGTCCACGTCGATGCGGAATGGGCGTCCGCGTAGGCGGGCATTGCGGGTGCGGTCCATGACTTGGCCGACGAGAGGTTCTGGCACATCAACGAGCGA
>JBDLWH010000205.1:0-3605 GCA_039804325.1 Verrucomicrobiota bacterium | reverse complement strand
GAGTTCGCGCGCCATGGCGGAGGTGGGTGACTGTTGGAGCGCTGCCACCGCACGGGCCAAAGCCTCTCCAAGCGCTCCTTGGTGGAATGCGATCGTGGCGAGATCAATCCGCGTGGCTAACCAGTCAGCCTGAATATCAGCGGCCGAATGGGCTTTTGGCGTCAAACCTGGCTTTGCGGACGAGTCGGGTGGTGGCGCATCGCAACTTGCGGTGAGCGCACAAAGTGCCACGACCCATGACGCCGCGGTGAGTGGGCGGCGGCGGTTGACAGGGATTGGCTGACTTGCGTGTTTCGGCATGATCCACGGGATCAACCCCGCCGTGGCAGAATTGTGTTGGTAAGGTTCGCGCCGCCCACCCGTTTACAATCCGCTCTTCTCAATGAGCGCGCGCAGTTGCTTTTGAAATTCCGCAATGTCTTCCTGAACCGGACGATAGCCAGCCGTGTCGGGGTCCAACCCCGGACGACCGCTTTGATCGAGCATCCAAATGGCCGTTTCTCCATCGCTGAAACTCACTTTGCCGCTCACCAACGCACCCGGTAAAGTCAGCGTGTCCATCGTGACGGTGACTTTTCCAGTGGCCACCGGCGCTGGCTTTTCTACCACCTTGGGCACCTCTTTCGGTTCCTCGATTAAGCGGATGTCCAAATCGAGAATCACCAAACGGGTGTCCATGTAGGTTATGGTAAACCCAAAATCTTCTTTCAGATGGCGTTGGAGATCCGACATGCTGGCACCTTCGGCGGCCCATTGGTGAAGGGCCGTGATTTGATCTTGGCTGAGTTGCTTGGCACTGAACATGGATGATTTTTGAACATCTCGCTCGACTTGCCAAGCTCCAACGACGGGTGGTGAGGCATTTTCAGGCGGGGCGCTCCATGCCCGCAAAGGGGTGCCTGTGCATGGGGCCTCCCGCCTTTCTCATATCGTGTGACCGTGAAGACGCTCTCGTGAGAGGATCGCGGGGGCTATCGGGTGCTGGCAGGAGCCCATCGTTGGGCCCCGGTCACGGATTGGCGGCGGCGAAATACTCGAGTGAGCCGTGCGGATCGGGCTTCATGGATTTGTCACCGGCATGCCAGTTGGCCGGGCAGACTTCGCCGTGGGCTTCGAAGTGTTGGAGGGCGTCGAGAACGCGCAGTGCTTCATCGACGCTGCGCCCGATGGGTAGGTCATTGACGAGTTCGTGGCGTACCACCCCTTCGCGGTCAATGAGAAAGAGCGCTCGCAGGGCGACGGCTCCATCGGCGGTGAGCACACCGTAGTCGCCCGCAATTTTTTTGGTGAGGTCGGCAACCAGTGGGTAATCGAGGCCGCCGAGGCCGCCTTGTTTGCGCGGGGTGTTGATCCAAGCGAGGTGGGCGTAGTGGCTGTCCACCGAGATGCCAAGGATGATGGCATTGCGATGTTCAAACTCCTTGACCTTGTCGTTGAAGGCGATGATCTCGGTTGGGCAAACGAAGGTGAAATCGAGCGGATAGAAGTAGAGAACGACGTATTTTTCGCCGCGGTAGGTGCTGAGGGTGAGATCTTGGAACTGGCCGCTCACGACGGCGGTGGCTTTGAAGTCGGGGGCTAGTTTTTGGACGAGTGTGCTCATGGCGTGTCTTGTAAGCGTGCGCTCATGGCCTGCCAAGGGTAAAGCGAAAGGTTCCCTTTGCTCGGGGAGATCACACGGCAGGGACGTGGGGTTCGAAGGTCATGGAGCGTTCGTGTTCGCGAGCTTTGGCGGCTTTGCGCGCTTGTTGATAGAAATATTCCTGTGCGCGAAATGTTTTTTGACCTTTGCTGCGCACGATGCGCTGGGAACTACCGTCGGGCAGGAGGCGCGACGCTTGGGTGTTATCCTGGAAGCAGGCTTCAAGGATGCGCACGACGCGGCGCTTGAGCGGCGCTTCTTCTATCGGAATCATCAGTTCAACCCGTTTTTCGAGGTTGCGAGTCATCCAGTCGGCTGACGAGATATAGATTTTTGCATCGCCGCCCTGATGGAAATAAAACAGTCTGGCGTGTTCGAGGAAGCGGTCGACGATAGAGACGACCTCAATGGTTTTGGAGTATTTGGGATCGCCGGGTTTGAGGCAACAAATGCCGCGCACGTTGAGCTTTATGTCAACGCCGGCTTTAGAGGCTTTGTAGAGAGCCTTGATGATATCGGGGTCTTGCAAAGAGTTGATTTTGGCGAGGATGCGCGCGGGCAGCCCTTGTTTGGCGCGTTCTGATTCCCCCGTGATGAGATCGAGTAGGGTGGATTTCATCAGGGTGGGAGCGGGCACTAGGCGCTGGAAACGCAGCAGTTTCGACCTGCCGGACACGGCGTTGAACAAGAGTGAGGCGTCGTTGCCAAACTCCGGCTTGCACGTCAGATATGAAATATCCGTGTAGAGACGCGACGTCGTTTCGTTGTAGTTGCCCGTGCCAAGGTGGACGTAGCGGCGCAAGTGACCGGATTCGCGCCGGATGATCATGCAAATTTTGGCGTGGGTCTTGAGTCCTTTGACGCCGTAAACGATTTGGGCGCCGGCGCGTTGGAGTTCGTCGGCGCGGTCTAGGTTGCGCGCCTCGTCAAAGCGGGCCTTTAATTCAATGAGCACGGTGACGTGTTTGCCGTTTTCTGCCGCGGTGATGAGCGCGTCGATGACGCGTGATTTTTTAGCAGTCCGATAGAGAACTTGTTTGATAGCCACCACGTCCGGGTCGCTGGCGGCTTCTTCGATCAGGTTGAGCACCGGCTCGAATGATTCGTAGGGGTGAAAAAACATCAGGTCACCCGCAGCGATGGTTTCAAACATCGAGGCTCCTGGCGCAATGGCTGGCGAGGTCTGCCCAGGCCAATCCGCATCACGTAAAAAATCGAAATCCGCTAGGAAGGCGAGTTCCATGAATGACGCTAGGCCGGGCGGTCCGTCGATGGGATAGATTTCTAACGTAGTGGAGGACGTGACGTTGCGTATCATGCGAGCGAGGTCGCGCGGGGCGTCGGAGCGGAGTTCGAGGCGCACGGTATCGGCGAAGCGACGGGCGGTGAGGACGTCTTCCATTTCGCCGGCGAGGTCGATGGCATCTTCTTCTTGGATGGCGATGTCGCCGTTACGAGTGACGCGGAAGGCGGTGGTGGCGGCGACGGTTTCACCGGGGAATAAGCGAGAGGCGTGGGTGGCCACGAGGTCTTCGATGAGGAGAAACGCGTGGGATGCGACATCCTTGGTGATGGGGACACGGCGACCTAGGGTATCGGGAATGGGGATCAGGGCGTGGCGTGTGACCTGGGATTCCTCATCGAAAAGACGGCAGGCCACGATCATTTGCAGGGCCGGCACCACGGGCGGGGATTCCGCTGGGTCCACGGCGAGCGGGGTGAGTAACGGATAGATCAAGTCCTCGAAGGTGGCCGCCGCCTGCGCCGCCTGCTCGAACGAGAGATCTTTTGGCTGCAGCGCTTGGATGCCGGCATTTTCCAGTGCCGGCACGAGCGTGTCGTTGAACAACGCATACTGGTCTGCCGTCATTTGAAGAATGCGCTGGCGCAGGGCGGTGAGATTTCGCGTCGGTGATAGCCCAGAGGCGTCGGCAGTTTTTAATCCACTGCGGCGCATGGCCAT
>JBDLWH010000204.1:0-5278 GCA_039804325.1 Verrucomicrobiota bacterium | reverse complement strand
CGCACATTGCGGATTGCTTCCGGGCGATTCCCCTCCCACCGTGCTCTCCAAGAGCTCCTCATTCCACCCCGCCCACACCAAAGTCGGGTTTTGCAGACAAATCCCCTCGCCGTGGGCATTTACCCACTGACCATGAATTCTCCCGCAAGCACCTGGAAGCGTTGGCTGACCGAAAACGGTCCGCGCCTCTTGTTGTTTGCCCGCGGATGGAGCCATTCCCGCCACGACGCCGAGGATCTCGTCCAAGTGGCCATCCTGCGCATGTGGCACCATCAAGCCGATAAGGGCGGCGGTCCTCCCGACCTCCCTCTCGTCTTTTCCACCATCCGCTTCTGCGGCCTCAACCACCACCGCAGCGAATCACGACGCCGAAAACGCGAGGAATCCATCATCTACCTGAACGATTTCCAGGATGTCTGGCTCGATCCCGTGCTCGAAGAGGACGAAGAGGCGTTGCGCCTCCGCTCAGCCGTCCAACAGCTCAGCCCTAAGCTGCGTGACGTGGTGATCATGAAATTCTGGGGCGGGTTGACGTTTTTGCAGATCTCAGAAACTCTCGCCATCTCCCCAAATACCGCCGCTTCCCGCTACCGATACGCCTTGGAACAATTGGCTCACGAACTGCGCCGCCTGAAGGAGGACCGCCATGCACAAGCTTGATGCCGTCGAAACGATTCTCGCCCGCCTGATGCCCCCGGCTCTCAGCTCGGCTGCTCAACACGACATCGAGTCGCTCCTCGATTCGTTGCACGCCGACTCCTCACCACGCGCCCACATCGCTCCAGCGCGTAAGGCACCTTGGCTCCGCCCCATGAACCTCGCCGGCATCGCCGCCACCGCCGTGGCCGCCGCCGCACTTTTCTCGTGGGTCACCCCCCCGGTTTCCTGGGCCGAAACCGCCCCAACTCACCCCACCCCAGCCGCATTGGTCTTGGTGGGTGAATCTGATCGCGTCGAATCCATGACCGACGAGGGCCTGCAGGAGGATGCCGACGGATCAACCATGCGCGCTTTGCTCGTCAACGTGGTCGAGGAAAACACCTTGTGGGATAAAGATACGGGCATCGTCATGCAGGTCGCCGAACCTAGGGAAGAACTCTTCCTCATGCCTGTGAATTCATTCTAACATGAAACCCTTTCTCCTCATCGCCCTCATTTTTGCCCAACCCTTGTCGTTTGCCAGCGAACCCACGGACATCAAGCCGTCCCCCCCGCCCACCCAAGCGCCCCGCTCCCCCATCGCCTGGCTCGGCCTGCAGGTCGCCAAACCCGACGCCTCCCTCACCACTCACATCCCTGCTTTGCCTCCGGGCATCGGCTTCGTCATCCGCTCCATCGACCCAGCCGGCCCAGCCCAAGCCGCCGGCCTCCAGGTGTCCGATCTGTTATGGAAACTCAGCGATCAACTCCTCGTCAACGAAGCGCAATTGGCGGCTCTGCTTCGCCTGTCCAAACCCGGCGACGAAATCTCGTTGGCGGGCTTCCGGGGCGGCCAACCCCTCAAAGTCACTTTGAAACTCGGCGAAGCTCCGGTGACCAAACGCCCATTCCCTGGTGACTTGATCGATTCCTCTCTCCTCTCCAGCGATTGTGGCGGCCCCATGCGCGTCGTCAATGTGGCCGCTCGCACCGCTACTTTCACGACCGACGATGGCCGCGCAGTGGTCCGGCGTGACGGCGAGCTCTACAAGGTGCAAATCCATGGCCCAAAAGATGAAGTCATTTTCGACGGTGATTTGCCCGCCGATGGCGGCCTTGAGTCTATCCCAGATCCCTGGCGCCGCCGCATCAACGCACTGCGCCGCGGCCTCAATCAGGCCCTCGATGGCCGCATGTTGCCCAGCCGCCAACCCAGGCCACGCGTGGTCTCTCCGGTGACCCCAAATCCCTGATATCTCATCATCCCTGCGATTTCTCGTGGGAATGCCTTGCGTTTTCCCCCGTCGCTTCCCATCTTCCCCGCCATGCATCCTGACGTGGCGAAACTGGTTGAAGCCGGCCGCATTCCAATACTCATCGGTGAACGCCTATCTCAATTGGCTCCCGGAAACTTCTGCGTTCACAAATCCTTCGGCACCGGCAAAGTGATCGACTGGGACCTCCCCGGAAAAAAAGTCGTCATCGACTTCGAAAAATCCGCTGGGCAAACGATGGAACTCCAGTTCGCCTTCCAAAAAACCGAGTGGATCCCACGAGAGGATTTCCGCGCCAAAAAAATCGAGGAACTCGAAGAACTTCGAGCACTCTCGAAAAGCGACCCCCTCGCCCTCATCGTCCACCTCCTCCAAAGCCACGGCGGCAGCATGACGGGCGACGCCCTCGAAAAGGAAATTGCTGGCACCGTCATCCCTGAGGCGTCGTTCCGCAAATGGTGGGACGCTACCAAAAAATCCCTCCGCGAAAGCCGCCTCGCCATCGTCCCTCAAAAACGCACCGACCAAATCGTCTTGCGCACCGGCGACCGCAGCCCTGCCGAGGCCCTCGTCGCCGATTTCGAAGCCGCCCGCGATATCAAAGGCATGATCCGCGCGCTCGAAGCCATCGCCGCCGACATCGGTGCCTTCGAAAATGACACCAATGCCCTGAAACGTCTCTTAGGCGATATCGACGAAGGCGCCAAAAAAGCCGCTCGCGTCCAACTCGGCCAAGCACTCCAATTGGTCGCCGCGCGCGATGAAGTCATCGGCTCGTCCAAAACCTTGGAACTCGACCCCGGCGCTGTCCGACTGTCCGACCTCCTCCTTTCCACCGAACCTCTCAAACTCGCCGAAGAATCTAGCAAGCTCCCGTCGGGCCGCCAACGCGCCGTTTACGAAGCCTTCCCAGATGCTTTTGCCGACGAATGGGTGCACAAAATTGTCCGCGTCTTCGATCATGTCGGGGCGCGCGGAGTCACCGAAATCGCCCGCATTCTCCTCGAACGCGGCGAACTTCCCCAACTCGTCAAACACCTGCGATCATCCATCGCTCGCCGCGCCCTCGGCGCTGACGCCTTGATCTGGGTCTGCCGCGAACGCAAAACCGCCGCCTTGGAGGTCTTTAGCGCTGACGTCGGCGCTTCTATCCTCAATCTGTTGGAAAACGACCACCTCTCCGACGGCCCACGCAAAACGTCACGCCTCCAAACCTTGCTCGGCGATGACAAAACCCTGCTCACCGACCTCGTGGGCATCATGGACGTCAACGAAGCCCGTAATTTCGCTCGCCGACTCCTCGATTGCCCGGTCTTCGGCGACCTCGAGAAAAAATCCCTCATGGCCCGCATCATCAAAGTCCGCCCGGAAACCGGCGAACTCGTCAGCGGTGCCCACGCCAAACGCCGCGAGGAACCCCTCCTCGTCTCGTGGGAAAGCCTAGAACGCAAAAAAACCGAACTCGACGACCTCATCCGCGTCCGCATCCCCCAAAATACCAAGGATATCTCCATCGCCCGCTCATACGGCGACCTGCGCGAAAACTTCGAATACAAGTCTGCCAAGGATCTCCAAAAATACCTCATGCACCGCAAGAGCGAATTGGAACGCGACATCACCCGCTCCCGCGGCACCGATTTCAAAGGCTCCAACGCGTCAAAGGTGAACATCGGTACCATCGTCACCCTCACCGATAGTTCGGGCAACCCAATCGAAATGACCGTCCTAGGTGCCTGGGACTCCGACCCCGATAAAAAACTCGTCTCCTACCTCTCGGAAGTCGGCAAGGCGCTTGTCGGCCGTGCCCCAGGTGAAACCATCCAAGTGCGCGACGAGACCACCGAAGTGCTTCAACCGCTCATCATTCAGTCGATCCGACCCTATAACCCTTGATCGGCTAAAGACGATACCTCAATGACCTAGGTGGCTCATTCGGCTCGCCCTTCGTCATGCTTACCTCTTCTCTTGATTCTTAATGTCTTGAGTCTTTCCGCATCTCACCCGAACCACAATAACAGAACACCCCATGGACTATACCACCATTGTTGAAATCCGTAGCCGCGAAGTCATCGATTCACGCGGCAACCCCACCGTCGAAGTTGATGTGCATCTCGAAGGCGGCGCCATCGGCCGCGCCTCGGTGCCATCCGGCGCATCCACCGGCGAGAACGAAGCCGTCGAACTGCGCGACGGTGACAAGAGCCGCTTCCTCGGCCGCGGCGTGCTGCAAGCCGTTGAAAATGTGAACTCCAAGATTGCTCCAGCCATCCTCGGCTACGACGCAACCGAACAATCGTCGATCGACGCCGCCATGCTCGCTCTGGATGGCACCTCGACCAAAAAGGTACTGGGAGCCAATGCCATCCTCGGCGTTTCGATGGCAGTCGCCAAAGCCGCCGCCGCCCAACTCGGCATGCCACTCTACAAATACCTCGGCGGCCCGAACGCCAAGGTGCTTCCCGTCCCGATGATGAACATCATCAACGGCGGTGCCCACTCGGACGCCCCCATCGACTTCCAAGAATTCATGATCGTGCCCATCGGCGCACCATCGTTCCGCGAAGCCATCCGCTACGGCGCCGAAGTCTTCCACTCGCTCAAGAAAGTCCTCCACGACCGTGGCCTCTCGACCGCCGTCGGTGACGAGGGTGGCTTTGCCCCAACCCTCAACAGCGCCGACGACGCTCTGGCCGTCATCTGCCAAGCCATCGAAAAGGCCGGCTACAAAGTCGGTTCCGATATCTCGATTGCCCTCGATTGCGCGAGCTCAGAGTTCTTCGATAAACAGCAAAAAGCCTACGTCTTCAAAAAATCCGACAAGTCGGTGAAGTCGGCCGCTGAATTGGTGGCGTATTACGCCGAGTTGCAGAAGAAATACCCGATCATTTCCATCGAGGATGGCTGCGATGAAAACGATTGGGACGGCTGGAAAGTTCTCACCGAAGCACTCGGCAAGACGACGCAACTTGTCGGCGACGACTTGTTCGTCACCAACACCGAGTTCCTTGCCAAAGGCATCAAGATGGGCGTCGCCAACTCCATCCTCGTCAAGGTCAACCAAATCGGCACTCTCACCGAAACCTTCGACGCCGTGGAAATGGCCAAGGAAAGCGGCTACACCGCCGTGCTCAGCCACCGCTCCGGCGAGACCGAAGACAGCACCATCGCCGATATCGCCGTCGCCACCAACTGCGGCCAAATCAAAACCGGCTCGATGAGCCGCTCCGATAGAATCGCTAAGTATAACCAACTCCTCCGCATCGAAGAGGAATTGGGCGATACCGCAATCTACGGCGTCCATAAAATGAAGGTCCTCGGCTGACCTACTGCGCAATCTGACCGGACTCCTCGTCCGGCCACGCGCG
>JBDLWH010000203.1:0-3639 GCA_039804325.1 Verrucomicrobiota bacterium | reverse complement strand
CTCTCTCGGCCGGAGTGGTAACGCTCAACTACACGGCTGCCGCTTTCGTCCCCGAGCCCTCCAGCGCATTCGCTGGCCTCTTACTTGCCGCCGGCCTTCTGCGCCGCAAGCGCCGCTGAGGCGCGCGGTGATCGACCCACTTCACGCAAAATGGCGGACCGCGATGGTCCGCCTTTTTTGTTTCTTCCTCGCCAGCCAGCTCGAACTTAGGGATCCGCCGTGCGAATCAGCTCGCTGAATTTCTTGCGCTCGGAGGGCAGCAAGGATTTCCAGGGGAAGCCGGTGACGAGCGAGTCGGTTTTTGACAGGCTTCGGTTGAGGATCCGGCTGGCCAGCAGGGTCGCGCGGTAGGAGGGTGGCAATGAGCCGAAATCGAGCTGCAGCGGCTCGAGGATCGTCGCTGCGCGCTCGTTCTGCCCGGCGCAAAGGTGAACTGTGGCCAGCACCAGTTGGATGGGCTTTTCCTTAGGAAATGCCTCGGCCATCGGGAGCAGCGCCTTGAGGACCGTGGCGGGATCCGCCAGATCGTTGAGGCAGGCGAGATAAGCGTATTGAGTGAGCAAGACCGGGTTGCTCGGCTCGAAGCGGAGGTAAATGGCGCAAATTTCCAAAAGCACGTTCTCGCGGCCTTGTTGCTGGAGCGAGGCAAGCAGCGGCTTGACGTCCGCATACAAGGGCAAGGCCCCGCGCCCAAGCCGGATCGCCTCCACCAGCGCCTGCTCCGCCTCGGCCGCCATCCCGGCGTCCGCCGCCAAGCGGTGCAACTTGAGCAGCAACACGCTAACTTGGGGACTGGCCTTCGCCTCGTCGATGGCGGCGGCCCAGGCATGGTTCAGGCCGCTGGCATTGGCGGTATGGAAGACCAACACCGCGCGGTGCGCCAGCTCCTCGGCCTTGGGAATCAAAAGCCCATGGCTATCCAGCAGCGCTGGGATCTGCTCCCAGGCCTCGGTTTTTTCCAGCGCATCGAGCAGCAGCGGAAACAAGCCGGGGTGCTCGCCCACCCGCGCCACCGGGACGCTGTCCAAGAGAAGTGAGTGAAGCCCGAGCTGGCTCAAGAAAGCGGCCACCCGCTCCGGCGCGCCATCCTTCCAGCGGCTCACCGCCGCCTCCAAAACCGCCGCGCGGCGCGCAAATTGCCCCGCATAGTCCATCCGCGCCAGCATCAGCGCCACGCGGGCAGGATCGCCCGCCGAGAGCTCTGCCAGCCGACTCCGGACCGGACCCAGCAAATTCTCCTGCAAACTCGCTGCCGGGATTTCCTCCAGCAAGTCGAGCCATGCCGAGGATGCGGCGGCATCCGCCGGGAAATTACTGGCGACCAGCCGCTGCGCCTCCTCGAAGCCCTCGCGCTTGCCACTGCGGATGAGGACGCGGATCAAACCCCGATTCACCGCTCCGTCGCGCGCCTCCTCCGGCACCCCCAGCAACACCGAGGCCGCCTCGCCCAAACGCCGCTCTGCCAGCAATCGCCCGCTGAAGGTGAGCGCGAAACGAGGGTCCTTCTGGCACGCTGCCGGCAATGCGGCCCACGCCTGCCCCACCACGCCCAACGGCATTTCCAAAACCATCCCGCTAAAGCCATTCAGCCGGTCCTCGTCCGTCCCCTCCGGATGAGAAATCAAAGCACGCGCGATGTCGCCATGCCGTGGATCCCGGAGTGAAGCCGTGGATTTCTCCAAAATCCGGAACGCCTCAATGCATGGATCCCCGGACTGCAACACGGTGAGTGAGAGATCGCGCGCCTCATCCATCTGGGACGTATCCATCGCCACGCGGGCCGCCACCAGGTTGCGCTCCAGCCGCCAACCTTTAAACGCCCGGTAGCTGGGTTTCAGGGCATACAGACCGCCCCCGCCAAGCAGCACCGCGAGAACAGTGAAACGGATGATGAGATGCAGGTTGGCCCAGCGGTCGTGGATGGAACAGATGACGGTGCGAAGCATGAGTGAGAGCGATATTGAATTTTGAATCGCGAATGAAAAGCGCAAGCTTCAAGGAGGGTGGACGCCTCGTCCACCCGTCCATGCCTAGAGAACGACCGCCTAAGAGAAGCCGATGCGGCTTTCCTTACTTCCTTGCACCTCAACCGGCTTCCCCCCATGGACCCTGCGGAGGAAACGTCCGCCACTCGCTCAAGCAAGGAGGGGTGGTATCTGACCGCCGTGCTAGGGAAAGCGAATCCTGAGAGAATCAGTCCATCCCATTGTCACCTCGCGGAAATGTCCATAGGCATGGGGACGGCCATTTGATAGCGCCCTTCCTTGTCTTCCAGACGAAGAGGCGACAATAAGGTCGCCGTTCCTTAGACACCCAAACCCAAAATCCTCATACGCGGCAGTATAGGCGCTCCAGCGATCGGAGCGCCTGAGCCCGAACCGCAATCAGGCAAGTTGGACGGATGCACCAAGCGTCCGGCGGCGCTGTCTCAGGAATGCACCCGATCCCATGAGGCAACCGAGGGCGAGAAGGCTCGCAGGCTCGGGGATCGCGACAAGGGCGATGTTGTCGATACGGCCGTTCGGAGTTCCATCAAAGCGAAACTCAATCCATTCTCCGGCAGACAATGTGATACCCACAAGACTTGCTGCAAAATCGTTATAATCCGCGCTAACACCCGAACCACCAGCGACGACTGGCATTGAGCCGGTGTTAAAAAGGCCCGCCCAAGTGACAGGAGAGGCAGTAGTGCGATAATCCACTTGGAATGCAGATCCGCCAGACTGTGAGGCAGCATCAAACAACAAACTGGAAAGCGAAGTCGAGGCAGCGGAATCATTCGTGAATCGAAACACGGGATCTCCGCCAGAGATCGAACGCAGATATCCGTCGTTGGTGCCGGGATTCAACCCGACGAAGCCGGGGGAAACCGTATTGCCGTAAAAACCATCATTAGAGCCACCATTCGTCACACTCGCCTCAGCGTTTTTCACAACCGTGCCTGAAAACCCCATCAGCGCGTAGTCTGCACTTTCCGTAGTCGCGTTGGAATCGAAATCATAAAACCCAACCAGCAGCGTGGCGGAAGCGTTTTGCGTGGCAAAGATGGCGGAGCCTAGGAGGATTGCAAATAATGAACTTTTCATGAATAAGGAGGGGTAATTGGAAGGATGTTTGATTGATTGAGAGCTAACGAGACCTTGTCTAATGGGATCTGAAAATGGAGGCAATGCGTTTTCTTAAGACTTTGGTATAACGAGTGAAAACTTGGCGGCCACCTGATGATTGGCGATCGTATTCGTGGCTCCAGTTTTTTGAGCCGTGTGCCGTGTTTCAGTGTTTCAGAGGCTCTCCTGCGGGCGGCTCCACCCCGGAAACCCGGCTGGGCGGCAGCGCGGGCAAGACATCGCCAGCCCGTTGCTTCTCGAAGCGCTTGACCGCCTTGCGCCATTCCGGCTGCTGCTCGGGATCGGCATCCGCCTCCGAGTCGCCAGAATCCTGCTCCGGCAAGAGGAGTTTTGAAATTTCCAGTTTGACGAGGATTTGGCGGAAGACGACGCGTTCTTGGCGCATGAACGCTTGCCACTTGACCCGCTTCAGCAAGGCGGTGCCAGCTTCCGCGTCCCCGGCCAAAATGCGTGCCGTGCCTTCGAGCGCATCCAGCATCATGGGGGCCACTCGGGGCGTGCCGCGCAGCTT
>JBDLWH010000202.1:0-3743 GCA_039804325.1 Verrucomicrobiota bacterium | reverse complement strand
CCAGCGAGTTAATGTTAGAAGATGTCATCCTCCAGACGCCGGTGGATAACTTGTATTTCATGCCATCGGGGATTTTGCCAGCCGATGCGGCGGGTATCCTCAATTCGCGTCGGATGTCTGAGCTCATTCAGGATGTGAAACAGCGGTTTGACCTCGTTTTGGTGGACAGTCCGCCGATTCTCGGGGTGAGTGACGCATCGGTTCTGGCGAGTGAAGTGGACCTGACCATGATTGTGGTTCAACACCGGAAGCTGCCGCGAAATATGTTACTTCGTGTGAAGCAGGCCGTTGAGAACGTGGGTGGCAACGTGATTGGTGTGGTGCTCAACAACGTGGATGTCCGCAGTGACAGCCAATACCAATACTATACGAGTTATTACACCTACTATGCGCCATCTGAAGCCCAAGTGGGACCACCGGTGCTCAGTTCGGCCGCGGCGCCCGCTGCGGTTGCTAAACCCAAGGAGGTTGCCGATCGAGGCAAAGATTCCGACCTTTATTGAACTCCTTACCCACCACCAACGATGAACCTCAATCGCATTGTCTCATGGCTTTTCGCCCTATTTTGCATGTCAGCGTCGCTCTGCGCACAGATCCAACCCGGTCGTGCCATTATCATCACCATTTCGGGTGTGCCAGCCGAGGAGAAAGCCCGATTTGATTTGAACTATCCGGTATCCGAATCGGGGATGATTAACATGCCATTGATAGGTCAGGTGCGAGCCGCCGGACTCAAGGCCGACGAACTGCAACGCGTTTTGGAGTCACAATATAAGGCGGCGGGCATCTACACGCATCCGACGTTTCAAGTCATCGACTCGACTGCTGGTAAAATCGTTGATCAATTGGTCGTAGTGGCAGGGCAAGTCCGCCGACCAGGACCGGTGGCTTACAACAGAAACCTAACATTATTTCAAGCCATCGCCAACGCCGGAGGAGCCACCGAGTTTGGAAGCATGAAGCGAGTCAAATTGATACGAGCCGGCAAACAGCGCCAGTATGATTTGACGCAATTACAGTTTATGCAAATTCCATTGGAGCCGGACGACACGATAGAAGTTCCGCAGAAAGGCCCCTTGGGTGGTTAGGTTCATGCGGCCCTGAGCGTGGGCGCGGTGAGAAACATGATGATGCGCTATTATTGTGAATTGATGGCGGCATGAGAGAACTTCTGATCACCCATGAGCGCGAGTCACAAGGATAAGGGGATGGCCATGTTAGGTGTGCTCGCATGCTTGGCGGGCACCCCACACGTGTCACGCGCCATCGAGCTGCCTACCGGTCCACTCGCCGCGTTCAAATCCGAAGTTTTCCGCACCCGTGAGAGCGCGCAGGCCGAGATGCTTGGGTGGGCACGGCAGCATCCCGCTGAGGCGATGGAGGCGTTGTTCGAGCATGCGCGGGGCGCGGATGATCCGGAGGTGAGGGAGCGCTGTCTCGAGGTATTGCGTGGGTTGGTCAATGATGAATATCTCAGGGATGGTGAGGGATTTATCGGCATTCAGATGTTAGACGATATGGCCATCATCCCCGGTGATCCCAAACCGCGTAAGGTGATTCGTGTGATACAGTTAGTGCCCAATTCCGCAGCTCAGCGCGCCGGACTCCAGGTCAATGATTTGATTGCGGGATCGGGAGAACAACTCTGGCCACCGGATCTTGTCGGGCCGGTGTATCTGTCGTTCCGCGAGAAAATCCGCCAATTGAAGCCCCAGTCGAAGATCCACCTCAAGGTAATGCGCGATGGCAAACTCATGGATCTTGAAGTGACCTTAGGTCGTCGGCCAGCCATGGCGGACAATCCCACGCTTGACGGACAGTCCGTCGATCCAGATGCTGCGGAACGTTCGGCCAAGGAGGCGTATTTCCGTCGCTGGCTGGATCGCAAAACGTCTGGCAAGTGATGACCGTGACCACATTGGAAATCGACATCCGGAAATCCCGTGGCACTTTTTAGAAACATTCTCAACTTCGCTCCGTTTCCCTCACATGACACACTTTTGGATTAGAAAAGCAGTTTCCGCAGCTGCCGTGGTAGCACTCTCGTGTTCGGCCATGGCGCAGCAGGCGGATTTCAACGAGGTGGGTCGGCAAATGGCCATCATGTTGCAAAACAGCCATTTTGCGCGTTTGCCATTCAATGAGGAGCTGAGTCAGCGGTTTTTGGACGATTATCTCAAAGATCTGGATTTTCAGCGCCTCTATTTCACCCAGCAGGATGTGGACAAATTCAAGGCGGACTACGGCGACAATCTGCACTCGCGCTTGCTAGAAGGGAAATTCATGCCGGCGGCGACCGAGATCTATCGCGTTTTTGAAAAACGAGTCGAAGCACGCGTTGATCTAACCGCCAAGCTCCTCAATGACGGGGCGTTTGATTTCACGGCCAATGAGTCCGTCATGCTGAGCCGCAAGAACGCCGCTTGGCCAAAAAGTGAAAAGCAAGCCACGACGCAATGGCAGATGCAGATCAAGGAGGCGGTGCTCGCCGAGACGCTGCGTCGGCAATTGCTTAGCAAGCTGTCCAAGGAGCAGGGGAAGACGGATCCTGCGAGCGGGGACCGCAGTCCTAAGGAAAAAATTTCGCTGAGGTATAAGCGATTTCTCAGCAGCGTGAAGGATGTGGACGAGGAGGAGATCGCCAACTATTTCTTGAGTGCGGTGGCACGGGCATACGATCCGCACACGGATTACATGAGTTTCCGCGAAATGAATCGCTTCAAGGATGGCATGAAAAACGAATTGGTTGGCATCGGGGCGTTGCTGCAACCCGAGGAGGACGGGGCCACCAAAATCATGGGCATTGTGGTGGGCGGGCCAGCCGATCAAGAGGGGTCGTTGAAACTCAATGACCGCGTGGTGGCCGTGGACACGCTCAGCACGCATAAGGCGGATGACATGACCGATATCATGTTCATGAAAATCGACAAGGTGGTGGATTTGATTCGTGGCAAGGAAGGGACCACCGTCGCGCTTAAAGTGGAACCGGCCGGCGGTGCTCCAGGCGACACCAAGCTCGTTGTGATCCAGCGTGGCAAGGTGGAACTCAAAGATGAACAGGCGAGCGCCGAAGTGATCGAAATGAAGACGAAATCCGGCTCAACGCGCCGATTGGGGGTGATCACGCTTCCCTCGTTCTATGCCGATTTTGACGAAGGGAAAGTCAGTTGCGCCAATGATGTCGAAGGCATCCTCCTGCGGCTTGTCGATGAAAAAATTGACGGTCTGATCCTCGATCTCCGCAACAATGGTGGCGGGTCACTCGAGGAGGTGCGCCGCATGACGGGATTCTTCATGGGAAACGGACCCGTCGTGCAGGTGAAAAACACGCTCAGTCAGGTACAGGTCAAGGAGTCAGAAAACAGCAAACCGATTTACAGTGGCCCGATGGTGGTCATGACCGACAAAAGCAGCGCCTCGGCCAGCGAGATTCTCGCCGGCGCGCTACAAGATTTCAATCGCGCTGTGGTCGTTGGGGAATCGTCCACCTTTGGCAAGGGCACCGTCCAGCAACCCATGGACATCGGGCGCATGCTGCCGTTGTTTTCTGTGAGAAACCGGGCGGGCTTCCTCAAAGTGACCATCCAGAAATTCTATCGTCCATCGGGTTCCTCGACCCAGATGGATGGGGTGGTATCGGATGTGGTGGTGCCGAGCATGATGGACGCGTTAGAAATGGGAGAGGCATTTATGGATCACCCCTTGCCGCATGATCGGATACGCCCAGCGCCAAACTTCAAGCC
>JBDLWH010000201.1:0-4007 GCA_039804325.1 Verrucomicrobiota bacterium | reverse complement strand
GCCAAAATGCTCTTCGCATGGGCATCGGGCACCGTGCCCAAAATCACCCTCATCTGCCGCAAAGCCTACGGCGGTGCCTACCTCGCCATGTGCCCAACCGACCTCGGCGCGGATTTTGTCTTCGCTTGGCCGACCGCCGAGATCGCCGTCATGGGCGCTCAAGGGGCCATGAAGGTGCTTTACAAGAAGGAACTCGAAGAAAGCAAGGATCCCGTTGCCCTCGAAAAAGAATTGCGCGCGGCTTACACCGAGAAATTCGCGTCACCCTATCAGGCCGCTAGCAATGGCATGATCACCGATGTCATCGATCCCGCTGTCTCCCGCAGCACGCTCGCCCTCGCCTTCCGTGGCATCATGGGCAAACACGAATCGCGACCACCCAAAAAACACGGCAACATCCCACTTTGATCCACCCCATGCACCTGTCGTCTCTTCTTGCTCTGGCACAATCCCCAAACGCCAGCGCCTTCGATCCCATGCTTCGCCTCATTGGCATCGCCGCCATCGTCTATGCCTTTTTCCAAGGCATCAAATCCCTCGGACTCTTCAAGCCCGATTCACCTCAGACCCCGGCTCCCACACCCACACCGGCCACTACCCCGGCCTCAACGCCATCCCCGCAAACCCCTGTCCTCAGCATCCCTGAGGGCATCGCCCCGGAAATCATCGCCGTCATCACCGCGGCGGTTGTTTCCTCAACCGGATCGTTGGTCCGCATCGTTTCGATCAAGAGCCCTTGCGCCCATTGGGAAAAAGCTGGCCGCCAATCCGTTCTCACCTCACACAAAATTCGCTAATCCCACCCTAATTTATGGAACATCTTCGCATCACTGTTGCTGGCACCGTTTACGACGTCGTCGTCGAAAAACTCAACCAACAGGAATACCTGCCCACCGCGGCTCCCACTCCCGCTCCCGTCCGCGCCTCTGCCCCTGTCGCCGCTAAACCCACCGCGGCTCCCGTGGTCAAAGTGGCCTCCTCCGCCGGTGACTGCACCAGCCCATTGGCCGGTATCGTCCAGGCCGTGGCTCTCAAAGCCGGCGACCCCGTCAAAACCGGCGACGTCGTCGTCACCCTCGAAGCCATGAAAATGTATACCGCCATCAACGCCCCTGCTGACGGCACCATCATCGACATCTGTGTCAAAGTCGGCGACGCCGTCGAAGAAGGCCAAGTCCTCTATACCATCGGCTAATCCCTCATTGGCAACTCGTCGCGCCTTTCTCCTAGGCTCCCTGATACCCGGTGGCTCATCTCGAACCCCACCGGGGCGTCGCCCGCTTGCTCACCACCTTTCTCTTCATGAACCGTCCATACCCTATTCTTACCGCCGAAGAAGCCGCCGCGCTCATCCAGCACGACGAGGTCATCGGATTTAGCGGTTTCACCCCTGCGGGTGCCGCCAAAGTCATCCCCACGGCCATCGCCGCCAAGGCCCGCGTCGAACACGCCGCTGGCAGGGACTTCAAGGTGGGCGTCATCACCGGGGCCTCCACCGGCCCCTCTCTCGATGGCGAACTCGCTAAGGCCGACGCCATCAAATTTCGCACGCCCTATCAGTCTAACAAGGATCTGCGCGATAGCATCAACTCTGGCAAGACGCATTTCTTCGACATGCATCTTTCCCTGCTCCCACAATACGTCCGTTACGGGTTTCTTGAACCCATCGACTGGGCCGTGGTCGAAGCTGCCGATGTCTCATTAGATGGCAAAATCCTCCTCACCACGAGCGTGGGGGCCGCTCCCACCTTTCTCTCTCAGGCCAAAAAAATCCTCATTGAAGTCAATAGTCGCCACCCCAAGGAACTCCTCGGGTTCCATGACATCTATGAACCGAAATCCCCGCCCCACCGGCGCCCTATCCCGATCTGCAACGCTGACGACTTGATCGGCACCCAACGCGTCTGGGTCGATCCCAAAAAAATCGTCGGCATCGTGGAATCTAACCGCGAGGATGAAATCAAGGAATTCACGCCCGTCACCGATGTCACGACACGCATCGGCCAAAATGTCGCCGAATTCCTCGCCGCCGAAATCCGCATCGGCCGCGTCCCCAAAACCTTCCTGCCCATCCAATCGGGCGTCGGCAATGTCGCCAATGCCGTGCTCGGGGCTATGGGCGAACACCCGGAAATCCCTCGCTTCCAAATGTACACCGAGGTCATCCAAGACTCGGTCATCGACCTCATCAATCAGGACCGCTGCAGCTTCGTGAGCGGCTCATCCCTCACGCTGAGCAACCCTGTCCTCCAAGGACTCTACGATAACCTCGAAAATTATCGCGGCCGTATGCTCCTGCGCCCACAGGAAATTTCGAATAACCCGGAAATCGTCCGCCGCATCGGCATCATCTCGATCAACACCGCCCTCGAAGCCGATATCTTTGGCAATATCAACAGCACCCACGTCCTCGGCCAAAAAATGATGAATGGTATCGGCGGCTCCGGTGACTTCACCCGCAACGCCTATATCTCTATCTTCACTTGCCCGGCCACCGCCAAAAATGGCAGCATCTCGGCCATCGTCCCCATGTGTTCGCACATGGACCACAGCGAACACTCGGTGCAAGTGCTCATCACCGAACACGGCATCGCCGACCTCCGCGGCAAAGACCCTCGCCAACGCGCCAAAACGATCATCAGCAATTGCGTCGATCCCTCGTATCGCGATCTGCTATGGACATATTTCCGCCTCACCGAAAACGGCCACACCCCCCAATCGTTCCGCTCCGCCTTCGCCTTCCATGAAGCATTCTTGGAAACCGGCGACATGCGAAACACGCAATTCTAACTTGCAACGAGAGGTTTGGCGCCCAGCCAAACCTCTCGTTGATCCCTAACGACTATTAACCGAGCTGTCCTTGATCGCACACGCGCGCAACGACCATCCCTGATTATTTCCCCATGAGCACCCAAGCGCAACCCTTGCTGGCAGACTTCCCAGCACATAGTTACGAACAGTGGCACAAGGCTGCGGAAGCCCTTCTCAAAGGTGCCTCCTTCGAGAAACTCCTTGTTAGCAAAACCTACGAAGATATCACTATCCAACCCATCTATCGGCAGGAAGATATCGCTAACCTCGAACACCGAAATCACCTCCCAGGTGCCGACTCTCTCGTCCGCGGCAGCCACTCCCATGGATTCCTCAAATCCGGTTGGGAAATCTCCCAGGAACTCAAAGCCCCCACCCCCGCCGCTCTCAACCAAATCGTTCATGAAGGACTCCTCGGCGGCCAAACCGAACTCAACATCGCTCTCAGTTGCGGCCAAGCCGATTGCTGCAAGGCTGGTGTCGTCCTCACTTCCTCGTCCGACGTCCAAACCGCCCTCGCCGGTGTGGCCGTCGATGCCATCGCCACCTATTGGCAAAGCGGCCCGACGAGCGTCCCAGTAGCCGCCCTCGTGATCGCCGCCGCCGAATCCCTCGGCGTCCCGGCCGCACAGTTGCGCGGCGGGTTCGAAAACGATCCGCTCGGCGAACTCGTCACCAAGGGCACGCTCCGCCATTCGCTCGAAACACGCTTCGACCACATGGCCGCTCTCACCGACTACGCGGCCAAACACGCCCCCCAACTGCGCACCCTCACCGTTAAAGGCGACGTCTATCACAATGCCGGGGCCTCCGCGACCCAGGAACTCGCTTATGTCATCGCCACCCTCGTCACCTATATCGAGGAATTGAAAGCTCGCGGCCTCTCGCCCGACACGGTCATGCCCCACATCCGCATCCGCCTCGCCGTGGGCTCGGACTATTTCATGGAAATTGCCAAAATCCGCGCCGCCCGCTGGCTCTGGAGCAAACTGGCCGACTCCTACGGCGTGAAAGACGCACCCGTTCACATCCATGCCTCCACCTCAACGTGGAACAAAACAACCTACGACGCCCACACTAACATGCTGCGCGTCACCTCAGAAGCCTTCGCCGCCGTCGTCGCTGGCGTCGATAGCCTCCACATCGGACCCTACGACGAAATCGCTAACTCGTCCGACGAGTTCTCTCGCCGCATC
>JBDLWH010000200.1:0-3154 GCA_039804325.1 Verrucomicrobiota bacterium | reverse complement strand
TTCCTCTTCACTGTGAATCTTTCCCGCGTCGCAGCAAACGCCTCGTTCACGAAAGCCTTGCTGCCGATCACCGCGCCGTCCGTGAAATACCGCACACGGTGTCGTAACATCCCTGCCATCCGTATGTCTGGAAGCATCGTCTCGTTATCCTTGGATGCCAGCATTTCCTCCGTGTTCTTCGTCACCACCGGGCTGACTCCAGGCTCCGCCCGACCGCTCTTTTTCCCAAGCGCCACCCCCATCGTCCGTCGATAAATCCGTGAAACGTACTTCCATTTTTCCGATTCAAAACCCGCACCCTGATGACTCATGCACGCCCTCACCAATCCCTCGCGCGCCTTCTTCCCATTGCCTTTCGGCCCGCCACCCACCGCCTCGCCATAACTGCTCCAGCGATACTCCGCCGGATCAGTTACCATACCCGCGCGCACCGGATTCAAATCAATGTAAGCTGCCATCGTCCTCGCCGCGACACCGCTCTCTACGATCACGCTCTTGTAGCGTTCTTCCCACAACGTGCCGCTCCGGTTGTGCGTGCGGTTGAACCAGCGCGTGAATCGTTGCAGCAGCGTCTTCATGAACTCGCTCAGATTGTGCATCCGATAGGTGAAACGCGCATGGATTTCCTCTACCCTGGCCGCACAGCCCACAGCCCGCGCATCCACCAATTCCTTCGCCACCACCGCCACAAACGCCTCAGTGTTTGTGGCAGACAGCCGTTTCAACAACTCCTCATCGGAAATCCCACCCTCAGCCATCGGCGGCACTTCTAGCAGAATGTGGAAGTGGTTGGACATGACGCAGTAGGACAGCACCCGGCAGCCAGCAAAATTCTCCTGCATGCGCATGAACATCCGAAAATGCTCACGCTCCACATCGCCAAACACGAAGCGCCGATCCACCACCCGCGATATGCAGTGGTAAATCGCCGGTTTCTCCGCCGAATCCTTCCATGGGGCCAACCAACGAGCTTGTCTCATGACACCATCCTACCCACCCGAGCCCACTTGGCAAGCACCTTCTTTCATCGTGTCGGCGACGGTTCAAAACTAGATTTTTTGCCGGAGCAAAACTAGACAGATTTTAACGTGAAATGGCCGAGAATCGGCGGCCATGTTAGCTTTGGTGAATGATCGAGAACCCAGAGCTTGCGAAACGGGTGGAATAGCACGGTGACCACCTTTCGGGAGGTGGGGGCGATCTCGTAATCATGGCCGTCGAACTCGATGTAAGGGCCGGTGTGAACCTTGCGCGTCGAGCGAAGGGAGAAGTGGAGATCCAACAAGGTTGACGCGGGAGCGGGACTTAGGCGGGCGCTGCGTTTGAGGATTTGCTCTTCCCAAACTTCGGATGGAATCCTACCGGTGGTCCGCTGGGTTTTGCTGCCTTGGCGTTGAATTTCCATCTGGAGAATCAGATCGGCGGACTTCCAGTCGCTGACTTCTGCGTGGGCCAGCAGGGTGACGAGGCGGTTTTGAAAGGTTTGAAAAGCGCGCTCGATCTTGCCTTTGGCTTGCGGCGTCGGTGCCACGAGGTGCGCGACGTGGAGTGCCCGCAAGGCGCGCTGGAACTCGCTGCGCGGATCGGCGTGATGGTTGCTGGAACTCGGCCCGAAGAGGCTCAGGGCGTCCGTATAGATCGCCTCGGGCAGGCCGTGATGTTCGAAGGCTTCGCGGAAATGCTGGAAGTGGTTCCAGGTGGTATCTCGCTCGACGAAGCGGCCCGCGACAAATAAACCCGAGCAGTCATCGATGGTAAGCAGCAGCGTTTGTTTGTTAGGGGCCGGCCACCACTGGTGGATTGAACTGTCGTGTTGCCAGAGTTCGCCGACGTGGGCGCGGCGGAAGCGCCGATAGGTGCGCTTCTTGGGGGCGGGCGTGGGAACCAGATGGGAGAGGTTGGTTTTGACGTAGGATTCGACAGTTGCGCGGGCTCGCTTGAAGTCGCACAGCCGCTCCATTTCGTCAGCGACTAGCTGATAGTTGGGCGGGCTTTGCACGGGCAGGAAGCTCTTGAGGAATTCGAGGACCGCAGGCGGCCACTCCTCACGCCGGTCTCCTCCGCTGGCTGTGGGCTGATAGTTTGACTTGTCCTTGAGAAAATCCGTGCGGAGCTGATAGAGACGCGCTCGACTCACGCCCAGGCGGGCGGCGGCACTGGGCGCGTCGAGTGCGCCGGAGTTGAAATCCTTGAGAAGACTGCGGATGAAATCGGGCGGCAGGCGATGAATGAGTTGTTTCTTTGCACGCTGGGCAGCATCGGCTCAATCGTGTGCCTTCGCCAATCTTCAACCATGGGGGCGCTGCCCCCAAACCCCCGGAGTTTTCCGCATTGGGCCAATGGGCTTTTTGCGAAGAGTGTCGCGGCCCGGGGTAAGCCGTGCCGCAACACCGAGGCATCAGCCCCTTTGGCAACGTCCACCGCTCCGGTTGCCCTCCGGCAGAGCCGTATCCTGCGGACGATGCTCGACGCTCACTTGAAATCCACTCAACACCAGTCGCTTTGAGCGCGATCCCGCAGAAATCCAGTTTTGCTCCGTCTCCGCTGTCTAGTTTTGAACCGTCTCTGTCTAGTTTTGCTCCGGCCCCGACAGCACCTTCCTTCATCGTGTCTGTCACCTTGAATTATCTGTCACCTTGAATTAACCTTGAATTAATTTTTTCCGGATCGGGCCGGGCCGGGTCCGATATTTCGCCAAGGATGGCGGTCACTTGTCGTGTTTGATGCCGAGCTGCTTTTCGAAGGCTTCCGCAGCCGCTTTTTGCTCGGGGCTTTTGCGCGGCCAATTGTGGGAGATACGATGGAGGGTTTTCTCGCGCAGGTCACCTTCCGGCAAAGTGGACGCCCATTGCACCGCAGCTTCGGGTTCAAATTCCGAAATGGAATCCGCATACACGCTGACCGCAAAATCCTTTGCGGGACCCGCGGGTTGTGAGTGGAACCACTTGCCCGCCGCCTGGTAGTCGGACTCCGACCAGGCAATCATGATGTTTTCTACGGGCACCTGGTACAAATCACTCTTGATCTCCTGAATGAACCACGTGAGCCATGCCGAATGCTCGCCTTCGCGGATGTGGCTGCCGATTCCCGTGCCCATTGCCGTCTTCTGGTTTTGGGTCAAAGCCGCGCTATCGACCCAAGCTCTACCCGCCTC
>JBDLWH010000199.1:0-3474 GCA_039804325.1 Verrucomicrobiota bacterium | reverse complement strand
GGATTGATCTCGCCACGATCGCATCCCACCAAGGAGCGCTTGGAGAGGCCTTGGCCCGTGCGATGGCAGCGCTCCAACAGTCACCCACCTCCGCCATGGCGAGCGAACTCGTTGCCGATATCCTTGGTTCCAGTCGCTGGCAAGTGCCCGAAATCACCTTATCCCACCGCTTGCAGGTCGATCACCTGCAATTTGCAGCTCCTCAAACGCTGTGGGTAAGCCTAAGCGGACCGACTAACACCCTCGTGCGCTGGAACCTCGAGACCCTCAAGATCGAGTCCACGCTCTTCCCGCGCAGCTGCCAGGAAACCCGCAGCCTGGTCATCGACCCAACCCACCGCGCGTTAGTCATCGAACGCGGTGACGTAACCCTGCTTTGCAACGCCAATACCCTGCGCCCTATTCGCGACCTCGGCTCACTGCCTCCCGCACTCACGCCCAGCGCCACCATCGCTTTTTCCGCAGACGGCCTGCTGCTGGCCCACCCCGCCCTCACGGCGACTCCTGAACCCTCGATCATCTGGCACCTGCGCGACGCCTCCAGCGGGGAAATCATCCGCAGTTCCGAACCCGACGGCCCGGGGACGCCCCGCCCGTTAGCTGCCGCACTCGATCGCCAGGCGCTGCGCGTGCTGCGCCACGACGGCAGCCTCTGGACCATGCCGGTTTCCCCGGTCGAGGGTGTCACCGTAACCGCGCCGTCAGAGCCCGCCTCCTTCTTGTTTGCCCGGCTGGCCGACGACGGCAGATCCGCTCTGGCATTGAAGGATCTTGGCCCGCATCTCGCTCCTATCCAACAACTCGTGAAGCTCGGCCCCGGCCCCGGCGATGAGACATCCCTCGACCCCGCAAAACTGCTAGAAAGCAACCCCTGGACCCTCCAGCCTTCACTCTGGACGGGATTGGGTCGAGAATTTTGGCCAACGGTAAAAATCAGCGGGCACAGCGCCCAAGTTCCATCTACCAACACATTTTGCGCTCCATCCCCGATCACCGCCGCCGCATTTTCCGGGCAGCACACGTTTATCGGCGGCCGCGACGGTATCGTCACCATTCACCGCATCATTCCCGCGCCCGAAATCATCCACGCTACCAGCGCCCCCGCCGCGCTGGATGCCGCCGCTCTATCCGCCCTGGCAAACCTCACTGAAGCACTCGCGGGCGTCACCTACGATGAATCCACTCGCCAGTTAGTCATGGCCACCGTGCCTCACCGCCTGCTCGCCTTTAACCATTGTGATTTCGTGGCTTTGCGGCGCGTCTTCCCGGATCTCGACTTCAGCTCGGTGATGAGCGCGTTCCAAGCCGTCAAACCTGCCCCCCCCGCGCCCGAGGCGCTGATTCCGCTCTGGGACCGGCTCGCCCGCGCCGACGCCAACGGGGCGTCATGGCCAACATTGTTAGACAAAGCGCAGGATCTCGCCACCACTGAGTGGCACCAACAACTCACTGCGGCTGTGGTTGCGCGCTCATCCAAGGGAGCCGTCAACCCAGATGCCTCACCATGGCTTGCCCCACTCAAAATCGAAAAATGTTTCGAGTTAGGAGATTCTGTTGCCATTGAGAGTGCCATCGCAGGCACCGGTGGCAATGGTCCCGCCGCCGCCAAGACCCTGGAGCTCGCCCTCGCCTCAACCCACCCGGAATGGATCGAGCCCCTACTCGCCCGCGCCGTCAACCTCCCTCCCCTGCTACGTCAAATCGCCCAATCGCGCGTCGCTTGGCTGCAAGGCCGCAAGGCGGACGCTCTGGCCGTCTGGCCCGACGTTTTTCCAGACTTCGCACACGTCAGATCGCGTGAGGATTGGGACGGCTGGGAGCAGGCAGATTTTAGCCAAGCGCTTAATAATCTGCGCCTTTGCGTGGGCGAGGAACTCGCCACCATCGAGGTGCCGCCCAATCCCACTCCCGAACAACGCAAGGCCGTCGCCGCGCGTCTCAGCGATCCAGCCACGCTCCAGTCAGTCGGCCGCACGCGTTTCGCCACAGCCTGCCTCAAAGCCGCGCTGGCATTTGCCGCCTTCAAAGAGGAAACCTCCACCACCTTCACCCTAGCAGCTCGCGCCCGCGAATTAGGCGAAGCCCCCGCTCCCTGCCTGCGCGCCGAAGCCATGGCACTGACGGCCCTCGGCGACTATGAGAAAGCCCACGACCGCTGGATCTCCCTCATCACCGGGTTCCCGGTGGCCAGCCAACAACCCGGCGACTATGCAGAGGCCGCCTACACATCCTTTGAAAATGCCGACCCGCGTCAGGCCATGGCCGTTCTGACCACTGGCCTGCACCGGTTCCCCAACGACAGCAACTTCGCCCTGCGCGCTGGGTGGGTCGCCTTGCTCACCGGCAACGCTGAACGCGCCTATCGCTTTCTACTCAACGGCAACCAAATCGGATACTCTCCCGAAAAACTTGAAAACGCCACAGCCCTGTTAGCCATCGCTGCCCAACAATCCGGTGCCACCGAGGACGCCACCGCATTCTATCAGGACTTGATCCTGCTCGATCCCGCATGGAAAAACACCGAAACTCTCGAATCCCTTGAGTGGCCCGAGGAATTAAAGGAATCGCTGCGCCAGTTAGTTTGGTGAGGTTTCTCTTGAACTGGCTTGCCCTGGGCTCCTTCCCGCCTAGTCTCACGCCGTCACCCGCTCGGGACCGCTGGAAAATGCGACCCCTAACGATTTAACCTAGAAACAGAAATGGAACCACGGATGACCACAGATTCACACAGATAATCAAAGAGTTCTGAATATGAGGTCTCTCACCCGCTGGGGCAGAGGAGAATCATTCACAAGTCTCTTACAATCAGTGTTCATCCGTGTCTATCCGTGGTTCATTTTCCTTTTGCAATTTAACTGATTTTAACCGATGAATCCAACAGAACAAAACATGGTTTTTCTCACACGTTTGGCCGTCTGCAGTTGGTCGCTGCAACCTGAGAATCCGGTGAGTCTGGTCACGCAGTTGCGAGAGCTCGGAATGAGCCGCGTGCAACTCGATTTGGACCCGCTTCGTGAGAATGCGGGTGTCTGGAGCGAGCTGCCGTCGGTGTTTGCGGATGCGGGCGTCACCGCGATTTCAGGCATGTTTCGCACGGTGGGCGAGGATTACTCGTCGCTGGAAACCATACGCCTCACCGGCGGACTGGTGCCCGATCACACCTGGGAGGAGAACTGGACCAACCTCCAAATGACCGTGAAAAACGCCCGCCATCTCGGGTTAGACACCGTCATGACCCACGCCGGGTTTCTCCCACATGACCCGGCCGATCCGTCGTTTGACAAAATGATAGGGCGCATGCGCCAGGTGGCCCGGCTTTTTGCCGACCACGGCCTGACGCTCTGCTGTGAAACCGGCCAGGAACCCGCTGAGGCGCTGGCCATCTTCCTTGATCACCTCGATGAACCGAACGTAGCCGTAAATTTTGATCCAGCTAACATGCTTCTCTATCATAATGGCGACCCCATCACCGCG
>JBDLWH010000198.1:0-5762 GCA_039804325.1 Verrucomicrobiota bacterium | reverse complement strand
GGTGAACATCCTGCGTGATTTGCCGGCGGATTTGGCAGCCGGTAGGTGTTATTTACCGGTAGCAGATGCTCATGACACGCGAGCACTGCTAGAAGAGCATGGTCGCTGGGAAAAGCGTGCGCGGGAGTGGATTGCGAGGGGCGGGGATTATGCTGCAACGCTGGCGTCACGGAGATTGCGCGCGGCCACGGCGCTCCCGGCGATGCTCGCTCGCGAAACCTTGGACCGCATGCACGGCGCCACATGGGCGGAATTGCAGTCACGCGTCAAGGTGCCGCGATCACGGGTCTATCTGGCTTTGGTGCGGGCTCTGGCGGGGGGGCTGTGATGTTTAGTGCTTGGAGACGTTGGAGCAGCGGTGGGTGGGAATAATCAAGCCACACGCGCAAGCCCGCAGGAGTCGGGTGGGACAGGTGGTCAGATGTCATTTTTTTCAGGGCGGCGGCCAGCGGGCCCCCCCCGCCCGTGGCGGCCGCCGCGTAGGCGTCGGCCTCGAATTCGTGGTGGCGTGACCAGGCGTTGAGCGCGACGCCAAGCAATTTGCTAACGGGTTCGAGGAGGATGCTGAAGAGCACCAGGCCAACGTGCGGCGAGATGTGAGGGACGGCGAACGCATCAAAGAGCAGTCGAGCAAAATGCCCGTGGGCATCGGTTGCTAGACCTAACAAGAAAAAAACCACCGCGCTTTGCAAGATGCCCGCGCCGAGGCGTTGTTTGATGTGGCCGCAGCGAAAGTGGCCGATTTCGTGGGCGAGCACGCCGAGGAGTTCCGGGGTGGTGCTTTTCTCGATAAGGGTGTCGAAGAGGGCGATTTTCTTTTGTTTGCCAAATCCCGTGAAGAACGCATTAGCTTTGGTCGAGCGCTTCGATCCGTCCATGACGAACACGCCGGTGAGCGGAAACCCGCAACGCGTCCCGAGAGCTTCGATGGACTGTTTGAGATCGCCTTCAGGCATAGCGGTGAACTTGTTAAAAAGCGGCATGATAAGCGAGGGGGCAAGCCAGGTCAGTAACAGTTGGAAGGTGGTCACTACCGCCCATGCCCACCACCACGCGTGGTTGACGTTGCCGAAGATCCATAGCACCGATGCGGCTAGTGGCAGGCCAATCATCGCAGCTAACAGGATGGCTTTTAATCGGTCCAAGACAAACGTAACGGGCGTGGTTTGGTTGAACCCGAATTTTTTTTCGATGACAAAGGTTGAGTGGATAGAGAAGGGGAGGGAGACGAGAGATTGCCCGAACACAAGGGCCGATAGAAACAACAATCCTGCCGTGACCTCGGTGGGGGCGAGTGAGCGCGCCCACGCGTCAAGCCAGCCGAAGCCGCCGACAAACCAGAACCCGAGCAGCACGCCGAGCGAGCAAGATTCTTGCGTGATATGATGGCGCGAGTTGGCGGTGAGGTAGGCGCGTGCGTGTTCGAGTTTGTTGGCATCCATGACGTCGGCCAGTGGCTCGGGCACGGTGGTGGGAAACGCCTTGAGGTTGAGCAGGGTGGCTGCAAATTCTAGTTTCCAGAGCCCCAAAATGGCCACTAGCAGAATCACCGTCAAACAGTTCCAATCGCTCATGGCGGCCATCATGCACAGTGGGCGGGGCGCGGCAAGATCGGCGCGAGCATCCTTCGCGACGAGTCGCGCCCGGCACAGGTCAATGAGGTGGGCACGGATCACCCTAAGACGTGCCGTGGGAGAATCGCGGCTTGCCCCGCCGCACGCGGCCTGCTTCCATGCGCTCTCTCACCCGCATTGCACATGGCTAACAAAGACGTCACCGATCCCGCTCGCATGGAAAAAATCGTATCGCTGTGCAAACGGCGCGGCTTCATTTTTCAAGCAGGAGAACTCTATGGCGGGTTGAATGGCTGTTGGGACTACGGTCCTTTAGGCGTGGAACTCAAGCGCAACCTCAAAGACTATTGGTGGCGCAAAACCGTGCAAGAGCGCGACGATGTGTTAGGTTTGGACGGTGCCATCCTCACCATGGAACAGGTGCTCGTCTCGTCCGGCCACGTCGGCGGGTTCTCCGATCCGATGTGCGATTGCCGCGTGACCCAGGCCCGACTACGGGCAGATCAGGTGCCGGAACTGAGCGGAAAGGTGCGTGTGTATCGTGCCGCATACCCTCAAGCATTGGGCTTCAAGCTCGCAAAACTTGTGACGACCCATGGGGGACAATGCCCTCCAGAATCTGCTAATCGAGCGCTTTCACAAGCTATGGTGACACCCAGTGCTGAGTCTTCTTCCGCCGTGGAACAAGTCACGAAGGCCATTGAGGATTTTCTTTCTGCTCATGCTTCAATCGAACTATCTGATACTGTCACGATACCTGCTATTGTGGCTGATATTCTCGCAGATATCACGTTTTTGGACCTCAAAGTTTTAATCCTTGAGGGGAAAAATAGCGACTCCGCAGATAAAGTTGCCAAGAAGTTCTACTCCGCCCGTGGCATCCAGAATCCCGCGCTCATTGTCGATTCCGCTCTTTTGGATGTGGTGAATTCAACCTCCTTCAATCCTGAAAATGGGGCGGAACTCACTGAGCCGCGCCAGTTCAACCTGATGCTCCAAACAAACTTCGGGGCGACGGGTGACCAAATTGCCTACCTGCGGCCCGAAACCGCCCAATCGATTTTCTGTCAGTATAAGAACGTGCTTGATTCGAACCGCGTGAAGATCCCCTTCGGCATCGCCCAATGCGGGAAGTCGTTTCGCAACGAGATCAATCCACGCAATTTCACGTTTCGCTCGCGAGAGTTCGAACAAATGGAGGTCGAGTATTTTTGTCATCCCGACGACGGAATGCGTCTAACCGACGAGTGGTTGGAGGCACGTCTCAAGTTTTATGGAGATATCGGAATCCCTCGCGAAAAACTCCACATTTTGGACGTGCCCGACGGCGAGCGAGCGTTCTACTCGAAGAAAACGTACGACATTGAATACGAGTTTCCCTTTGGTATTCAAGAGTTAGAAGGCGTCGCCTATCGCACGAATTACGACTTGGGCGTGCATGAAAAAGGTGCTGGTAAATCGCTCGTTTACTTCGACGAAGAAACGAAGGAAAAATACCTGCCGCATGTCGTTGAGCCGTCGGCAGGCTGTGACCGCACGGTGCTGGCGCTGCTTTGCGAAGCGTTTGACGAAGAAACGCTCACCGACGAGAAGGGCAAGGTGGACGTGCGTACCATCCTGCGGTTCGTGCCTCGCATGGCACCCATCAAGGTGGGGATTTTCCCGCTCCTCAAAAAGAACGAGGAACAAGTGCGCATTTGTCGCGATATCCAAAAATCCCTGCAACCATGGATGAATGTTTTCTACGACGACGGCGGGGCCGTCGGTCGCCGTTATCGCCGCCAGGATGAAGTGGGCACCCCATTCTGCGTCACCGTCGATTTTGATACCCTCGGCGAAAATGGCGACGCCCTCCAAGGGACGGTCACGGTGCGCCATCGCGATTCCATGGAACAAGAACGCCTCCCCATCGCGTCCTTGCTGCCCTGGTTGCTCGAACGCGTCCGCTAGTCCGCTAGTCCGCTAGTCCGCTAGTCCGCTAGTCCGCTAGTCCGCTAGTCCGCTAGTCGTTTGACGGGCTCGTGCAACAACGGATAGATTCGGGGCTATCGCCCGAACCTATCTTTTGGGTTTGCCGTAGCGGGTTTTGTCATTGAGCGTTGTTTCGAGAGATTGGACTTGTGCAGTGAGTGCCAGCGTCCACTGGCGTCTTGATGTTCGCGTCGGGTGAGGTTTCGCACTGAAGCATCGCGATGGACGAGAAGTTCATCCCGGTGAATCACCATCCACGCTATACTGCCGCACCTCGTGTTTTGTGGAAAACGCTCAGAGCATTTCCACAAATGGTCATGCGCGGCAGTATATCTCACACTCAAACGATAACCTGCAATGTTTGTCCGATTGTGAGTGTGATGGGTGTTGCGAGTACGATGGCGAGACGTCCGTCGCTGGTTTCAATGCGGTGTTGCAAGGGTTTGCCGGCGAGCATGACTTTGGTGGCGGCGGCTTTTCCGGCGGGCGGGGTGAGTTCCAAGCGGGTGAGACGCAACGAACCAAAGCGCACCGCGAGCGTGGCCGCTAGCCCGGCGGCCACTTGTTTCTGGGAGAACCGCCCCCAGGCACCGGCTCCCACGAAGGGGCCCGCAAAATTTTTGGCGGTGAGCTTAGGGTCGAAGCGGACGAGACCGCTTGCGGCATGACAATAGAAGCCTGTGGCGGCGATGAAGACTGCATAGCTCGACATAGCGCGGGCGTAGTGATCCGAGCATTCGATTTCGTTGTAGGGATTGCGGCGCGAGGCGTCGTAGCGGTCGTGGATGGCGCGGCAAACGGTGAGGCCTTGGGTGAGCAAGGGGTCATTCTCATCCTTGGCGAGCGAAACCATAAGCGCGGCGGCCGCATGCTCGAAGCCGCTCATGCATTCTTGGAAATAGCCGAACGTGGGGAATCCTTTGCAGGCTTCCGGCAAGCCCCCGTGTGGCCAAGTGGCCATGACGAGACCACCTTCGCCGGCCAGCGCGTAATGGCGGCCCGAGTGAGGTTTCATTTTCTCGCGGAAGACGCCCATGTCGGGCGCGAAGTTGAATTTAAACAAGCTATCCATCGCATGGCGGAGTTGCTCCTTGTTACCGATGGGTGGCAGGCCGATCTGGGCGAGCCAGAAATCCCCGAGACACATATCGATGTGACTGCCGGGGCCGACATGGACGGGCAGCATTTCGGCTTCCGTGCATTTGGCTTTGTAGTAGCCTGCGGCCTTATCGAAATATCCAGTGTAGGCGGCACTGCCTTTGGCGATGATGGCGCGCCAGCGGGTGGCGGAGGCGGCGGCGGTCTTGCCGATTTCATCGGCCATGGCTGCAGCGGCGGCGAGCCCGGCCAGATACATGCCTACGATCCACGGGATTTCCCCGCCCCACTTGGCGTCGAGCGTGTTTTCAAAGCGGCGGGTGAAGATGCCGTCATTGCCGCCGGGTTTGCCCACGGCCTCGGCGGTTGTTAGGAAATTAGTGGCTTTTTCGATGTGCGACCAATTGCGCTTGAGGAAGTCGCCGGTGGGGTCGTTGAGGTGTTCGCGGTAGCAGCGCAGGATGATCCCGGCTTGGCCGTCGATGCATTCCGTATCGTGGATGAAGGTGCCGCGAAATTTGATGTTACCCGCGGCGTTCATGACCTCGGGGGTGAAGTCGGTGCGCTCACGCAGGTCGATTTCTAATTGTGGGAACAAACGACCGGCGGTTTGGCCGTAGTGCCAGACGTGGGTGCAAGTGCCGGGACAGCAGCCGGTGCCTTCCCAGCCCCAGACGCGGCCCTTGGTGAGGCGGTAGGTGCCATTGGTGGTGAGGGCGGAAACGGTCCACAGCGAGCGTTCGAGTAGCCAATGCGGCAAGGTGCCGTGGTTTTCGCCCGTTTCGCTGCCATACCAGGTATTGCGGAAGGCGTGGGTGAGGCCAGATAGGTGGGGCAATTTCTGGGCGGTGTAGCTCGCGGCGGCGGCGGCATCAGCGAAGCGTTCGCTGACCCAGCGTCGGGGGTCGGGCATCTTGGCCATGTCGGGATGGAGACTGGGGAAATGCCAACTGATGATGACGGTGGTTTTGATTTCGCCCTTGGCGGGGATCACGAACGGAGCGCGCACGGCCATTTCTTGGGTTTGGGTGAACGGGGTTGCTGCCGTCGCCATTTGTTTGCCACGGCAGGCTTGGGCTTCCGCCTTGCTTGCGATGATGGCCAGCGCCATGGAACCCC
>JBDLWH010000197.1:0-7397 GCA_039804325.1 Verrucomicrobiota bacterium | reverse complement strand
GTTGTCATAACCCGCGCCCCTCTGGCAACCCTCACTCTTGAGGTAATGCATTTTGTTTTACCATTGCCGTTGACCGCAGCGGCTCGGGCAGCAACCTTACAACCCATGTTCATTGACCACATCCGAATATTTGCCAAAGCGGGAGACGGAGGCGACGGCATCGTCTCATGGCGAAGAGAGAAATACGTTCCCCAAGGCGGACCGGATGGCGGCGATGGTGGCGGTGGCGGCGACGTCATCCTCATCGTCGATCCCTCAACGGACAATCTCCGCCAATACCACTACGACCCAAAACTCATCGCCGAAGACGGCAAAAACGGCGCAGGCGGCCGAAAAACTGGTAAAAGTGGCAAACGAGTCATCGGCCGCGTGCCCCCCGGCACCGTCGTCTATCGCGCCTCTGCCGCCACCGTCCAAGAGGCCGTCGAGTTTGAACGCAGCGAAGAAGGCATCGACATGGAGCCCATCGCCGACCTCACCGAGGTGGGCCAGGAGTTCGTCCTCTGCAAAGGCGGCGAACCTGGCGATGGCAACTGGAACTTCAAAACCGCCACCAACCGCACCCCCGTCGAGCACACGCTTGGCACGCCCGGCGAACTCGGGGTGTTCTATCTCGAACTGCGCCGCATCGCTGATGTCGGACTCATCGGCTTCCCCAACGCCGGTAAATCCACCCTCCTTGGCACCCTCTCTGCCGCCAAACCCAAGGTGGCGTCCTATCCCTTCACCACCCTCCAACCCGTCGTGGGCGTCGTCGAATTTCCTGGCTTCCGCCGCTGCACCATGGCCGACATCCCCGGGCTCATCGAAGGCGCTCACGCGAACCGCGGCCTCGGCCATGAATTCCTGCGTCACATCACGCGCTGCCGCGTCTTGTTGTTCGTCCTCGACATGGCCGGCAGCGAAGGGCGCGACCCAATCTCCGACCTCGAAATCCTCCGACGCGAAATCAAGGAATACGACGACGACCTGTCGCGCTTCCCATGGAAGGTCGTCGCAAACAAAATGGACCTCGACGGCGCATCGGAAAATCTCGAACATTTCCGCCAGCGCTTCCCAAAAGTTGAAGTCGTCCCCATTTCCGCTCAATTCCAAAACGGGCTAGACGACCTCAAAACGATGCTCGACAAAGAAGTTGGCCAACGCCGGTCCCATTGAGGTTTTTCATGCTAACATAATCGCCCCACTCTCATCCCGTGAATGTCGAAATCCTCTCGCGCGTCCAATTCGCCTTCACCGCAGGTTTCCATTACATCTTTCCGCCCCTGAGCATCGGGCTGGGGATGGTGCTCATCATGTTGGAGGGCACATGGCTCTGGACGCGCAACCCACTCTATCACAACATGGCCAGGTTTTGGACGAAAGTCTTCGGCCTCATCTTCGGACTCGGCGTGGCCACGGGCATCGTGCTCGAATTTGAATTCGGCACGAACTGGGCCACCTATTCGCGCTTTGTGGGGGATATTTTCGGCAGCGCTCTGGCCGCCGAGGGGCTCTTCGCGTTTTTCCTGGAATCGGGGTTTCTCGCCATCCTCCTCTTCGGATGGGACAAGGTCGGCCCCAAACTCCATTTCTTCGCCACTTGCATGGTCGCCCTCGGTGCCCATTTCAGCGCCGTCTGGATCATCGTGGCCAACTCGTGGCAACAAACCCCTGCCGGATCCCATCTTGAAATCGCCGGTAAAGCCGTGGCTCCGGGCCATGCCTTCCAAGTCTCTGATCTTTGGCAAGCTCGCATGGTCATCGACGATTTCTGGGGCGTCGTGTTCAACCCGTCATCCATGGATCGCTTAAGCCACACCCTCGTCGCCGCTTGGTCTGCCGGCGCATTCTTAGTCATCAGCGTGGCTGCTTTCTATCTGTTAACCAAACGGCACACCGCCTTTGCCACGGCATCCCTCAAGTTTGGCCTCGTCCTAGCCATGGCCGCCTCTCTGCTTTCTCTGGCCACCGGCCATGATTCCGCAGCCGGCGTGGCCAAAAACCAACCGTCTAAACTCGCGGCCATGGAGGGCCTCTGGCAATCCGGGCCCCAAGCACCACTCCACCTCTTCGGGTGGGTGGACATGGCTCACCAACGCACGATAGGCCCCAAAATCCCCTCGGGCCTTAGCCTGTTAGCTGGCGGCTCCTCTGCCCATGAGCTCACCGGCCTGAACGATATCGCGCCGGATTTGCGCCCACCCGTCCAAGCGACTTTCCAGTGCTTCCATCTGATGGTGGCCATCGGCATGGGCTTGATCGTCATGTCGCTCTGGGGCACCTGGCTCTGGGCGCGCGGCAAACTCGCCGACACCGAATCGTTCATGACGCGCGTGTTCTTGCGCTTGGCCGTCCCCTCGGTGCTGCTGCCACAGTTAGGCAACCAAGCGGGCTGGTTCACAGCGGAAATCGGTCGGCAACCGTGGATTGTCTGGGGTTACCTCCGCACCAGCGATGGACTCTCCGCCGTGGTCAAATCCGAGCAAGTGCTCGCCTCACTCATCGGCTTCGGCCTGATCTATTTGTTACTTGGCGTGCTCTTTGTGTTTCTCCTTCACCGCAAAATCCAACATGGCCCGGAGCCGATGGATGAAACCCACGCCCAGCCCGAAAATTGGCTCAACCAGAGCAGGGCCTAACAGAACTCACTTATGGATTACCAACTTCTCTGGTTTATTTTGGTAGGGGTGTTATTCACCGGGTACGCCATGCTCGATGGCTTTGATCTGGGTGTGGGCTCGCTCATGCTGGGAATCAAAGACGACAATGAGCGCCGCCTACTCTACAATGCCATCGGCCCGGTGTGGGACGGCAACGAGGTCTGGCTCGTCACGGGCGGTGGCGCACTTTTTGCGGCGTTCCCCCCGGTGTATGCGACGGTGTTTTCCGGGTTCTATCTGGCATTCATCCTCTTGCTCTTTGCGCTCATTTTCCGCGCCGTGGCCATCGAGTTTCGCAGCAAAGTCCCGTGGCCATGGTGGCGCGCATGGTGGGACCGCGGGTTTTTCGCCGGGAGCACCACGGCCGCCCTGCTCATCGGCGTGGCCATGGGTAACCTCGTCTGGGGCGTCCCATTAGATGCGAGAGGCGAGTTCGCCGGCACTTTTCTCGGCCTGCTTCACCCGTATGCCCTGCTCATGGGAGTGACGACGGTGGTGCTCTTCATGATGCACGGGGCGATCTACCTGCACCTGAAAACCCAGGGGCCACTCCAAGCGCGTATCCGCAGTTGGATTAACCCGCTCATCATCGCGTTCATGGTCTGTTATGCCCTCACCACGTTAGCCACCCTGCTCTACGTCCCACGCATGACCCACCTCCTGCGCGAGCAACCCGCGCTTTTCAGTGTGGCCATCCTGCTCGTGCTGGCCATTGCCAACCTCCCGCGCGAAATTCACCGGGGGCGCGACGGAGCAGCCTTTCTGAGTTCCTGCGCGACGATCCTGCTCCTCATGGCATTGTTAGGGTTAGGCATGTTCCCTCACATGGTTTATTCCCTGCCGGAACCCGCGCATTCCCTCACGGTTTATAACGCGTCGTCCACGCCCAAAACCTTGCACATCATGACGATTATCGCCGCTATCGGCATCCCCATCGTTCTCACCTACACTGCCACTGTGTATTATATCTTCCGCGGGAAAGTCACTCTCGGCAAAGATAGTTATTAACTCCACTCGGTCATACGGGCGTGCTCAATGCCGAAAGGCCCACAATCCGGCACACCCCGTGCTGACTCGTGAAGCGCACATTCCACCCGCATAGCAATGCCCCAAAAACTCGCGCGGAGTCATCGGCTCTAACCGCCGGCCGCGGGTCCAGCGCGAGCGCCTCGCGTATCACGGCCTGCGTGCGCACCGGCAACCGGGAAAACGCCGGCTCCACGTCCGCCGCGATTTCGATTTCCAGGCGTGGGATGTTAGCTTTGGCGAAACCGGCCGCAGCGTCCGGCACGGCTTCCGCGTATGGCAGATAGGGTTTGATATCATAAACGGGCGTGCCATCTAGCAAATCAACTCCACCTAACCGTAACACCGGGCCATCACGCGCGCCGGTATCGACGCCCTCTAGGCGGACCAGCGAGAGGCCAAGGCCGTTAGGGCGAAACGGCGAACGGCTCGCAAACACACCCACACGCCGATTGCCGCCCAAGCGTGGCGGGCGCACCGTGGGCTTCCACCCCTTTCCCTGCGTCTCGTGAAAACCAAAGATGAGCCAGAGGTGGGAAAACCCATCGATGCCACGAATCGCGTCGTGACTCCGGTAGGCATCGTGAAACACCAACTCACCCCACGCGCTCGGGCAAAGCCCCGGTTGACGGGGCGCACCAAATTTCCCCCCGAAACAAGTGCGCACCGTGCCGATAGGATCGAGCGTCATGGTTGATATCGCTAGAAACTCGCGACTCGTGATGGCATCAACGAGTTTTGAGGTGGATACTCCAGCGCAGCGCACCCCCCTCGCGGCGGCCATCAACCGTGAAGGCATCCATGCCATCTAACGCGTCGGCGAACTGGCGGATCTTCTCTCTATCTTTAGCACTCACAAATTCCACGCCGGTAGCCCCCATGGGAGCCTTATCTAGCACATCAAGTGTTTCGCGTGAGAACTTTTGAAGCGTCTTGAAGTTGAGGGCGAAGGAAAACCCAGGGCGAGTGGCGGTGCCATTGGCCGCCTTGGTGATGAGATCCAGCGCCTGATTCTTCGAGGTGGAAGCGGCAAACCACTTGTCGCCAACCGTCACCGAAGGCATAAAATCATCGTTGAAAAATGGCAGTGGGAAGAACGAACTGATGTAACCGTCCTTTTCGGAACTCATCGGCTTAGGCATCGGAATTTCTGTGCCTATCATCGTGCTGATTTTAGCCACCACCTGAGTGGCACTGGCATTCATTTTCTCCCAAGATGCCGCAAGCTTTGCGCGGTCCGTCACCGGTGCCACGAGCGAAAGGCGCGGGAATTTCCCATGGTCAACCACCGCCTGAGGAATGCCCGGCAACGTAGGCACCGAACCATTGAGGTCGATGACGCAGGCATTTTCAAGCCCGATGCCCGCATTGAAGTCACCGCTCAGGGCATCCCAGATCGCCACCGCGTCGGTGCGAAATTGGGTGTCAAACTGCTTGGTTGCCTGCTGAAATTTCACCACTGATGCGTCGTCTGTCTTAATTTCCGAAACTTTCATCGCCATGGCAAACGCCGTTTCCATCAACACTTCCAGATACGCCTGACATTTTTTGTCATAGGCGGCATCAGCCGTCATGTTGGCAAACATCAGCACGTCATCGCCGTCGCCAAGCGCGGCAAGTTTGTTAGGTGACTGCCAATCCACCGCGCCACTGTCGCAACCGCCGTAGGACTCGATCTTGAGACCATTTTCAAAAAACGCGGCTAGGCCAAGGGCGTCGTTGCCTGCAAGTTTGCGCAAGGCGGTTTCACGTTCCCCCACCATGCGTAGCAGTGCTTCAAGATCTCGCGTATCACCAAGCCCCTGCGTCCCTGCCAGCCCGTCGCGTACTCCAGCGGCCAAATGAGAAAGCCCGCCCGCGGCGGAGATCATTCGGTCGGTCGCGGCTTTCTGACCATACATCACTACGGCGAGATCCTTCTCGGCATAAGCATCGCAGAAGGCCAAGGCGTCGGAGGCCACCAATGAATGGCCGAGATCGGGGGCAATACTCAGATCGTCAATGGACGAACCGACAAACAGAACGACATGATCGCCAAGAGTGCCACTCATCACCACCAAATCCTTCTTGGCGATGACCGCCAAGAGTTTTTCCACTAACGCTGGCTCCAGCGATTTTTCCATCTCCTCGCGTTGTGGTTTCATCGAGGCGGCAATCTTCTCACCAGATATCTTCTGACCGACAAATTTGCAGCCCGCCTTTTCGATTTCGACGGCTTCAACCATGTTGCCCAGCATGCCTAGGTTGGCGATCAATCCTGCGAGCTGTTGCGCCGAGCTATCTCGCAGGCTCGCATGCGTCCGATACGCCACATATAACGGCGGCATCTTGAGCCGCTCGAGCAACTCAATGCCCGATTCCGAATCCGCAAGCCAATCCTTCATCCATGCCTTACTATCAGCCCCCGTCATCGCCTGACCCATCGTGGCAACCTCACCAGATTTTACCGCAGCCCCCAACGCCTGTGCCATGAGGCGCATTTGAAAATATCCCACACGACTATAACCGTTGAGCACATTCGCGCTTTGATCGCCCGTCGATTTTCCCATGGCGATGGTGAACTCCGTGCCAAACCAGGCCGCTGGGCTATCCAATTCTGGGACGTCAGTGGCAACTGAGGGGTCGGGCTCCACGCCCATCCCCATCTGCTTGGCCAAGAATTTCCAAAGTTTCGCTGATTTGATGCGTTCGACGGACTTCGCGCCTTGATGGAATGCCATGACCACTTCGGTGTCCTGCGGCAAATATTGCACAAACCCTAACTTGGTCGCGCGTTGCTCCGGACTCATCGCAGACACCTTCACCACTGGCTCAGGCGCTCCCACCGGGGCCGCCGTCTGGCTCGGAGTCGCCACCACGCCGGGCGCGTCTGGCAACGATTCTTTTTCCTTGGGCTTGCAACCTAGCAGGCCAAGCACCGCCAACGCAACCCACCACTCGTTCGCACACAGTTTCATAGTGCCGCGAAGCTAGAACCACAACCCACATCCTAGCAAGCAGATTGCCACTCCCATCCCCAACGCCTGCAAATCTTGATCTCTTTCTCGCACATCCTCCCTCATCCATGAAATATCCGGGTTGCGGGATGCCCCAGATTGTGGATGCTTACCCCCGTCCCGTTATCATGGCCATCTTCTCCATTCCCAGCCGCAACGATCTCTTTCCGTTCGAATTGGTACGCCCGAATCTCGAGCGCGTGGAATCCTCAATCCGCGACCAAGTCCGCGATTTCGATCCCGCCATCGAACCCTACGTCGATTACATCTGCAACACGTCGGGCAAACGCATCCGCCCCGCTCTGGCCATCCTCGTCGGCGGTGCCGCTGGCGCTGTCTCCGACAACCATCTGAAACTCGGCGTCATTCTCGAACTCATTCACATGGCCACTCTGGTCCACGACGACATCATCGATGGCGCTAACACCCGCCGCATGGTGCCCACCGCTAACGCCAAATGGGGCAACGCCCTCTCGGTCCTCCTCGGCGACGCGCTCTTTTCACACGCCCTCACCCTCGCCACCGACTTCAACAGCATCGATATCTGCCGAAAAGTCGGCAAAGCCGCCCGCGATGTCTGCCAAGGCGAAATCATCCAAAACCAACGCCGATTTGACCTGACCTTCTCCAAATCCGACTACTTCCGCATGATAGGCATGAAAACCGGGGCCTTGTTCGCTGCCGCTACCGGCCTGGCGGCCAATCTCTCCGGCCTGCCTGAGGAATCTCAATC
>JBDLWH010000196.1:0-3204 GCA_039804325.1 Verrucomicrobiota bacterium | reverse complement strand
AAATGCGGGGCATGAGTTGAATGGTCATGGGGAAGAATTGGCTAGGCCAGATCTGAGCCCCGACGGTGGACCATGCACTCATGACCATAGGCGTTAGCCGACGATTCCGAGGATGTCGGATTCATTGATGATAAGGACTTCTTGGCCGTCGATTTTGACTTCGGTGCCGCCGTATTTGGAGATGAGCACCTTGTCGCCGACCTTGACGGTGAACTCGATGAGCACGCCTTTGTCGTCTTTTCCGCCGGTGCCGAGGCTGAGCACCTCAGCTTCCTGGGGTTTTTCCTTAGCGGTGTCGGGAAGAACGATGCCGCCGGCGCTGATGGCGTCAGCTTCGAGACGCTTGACGAGGACGCGTTGTCCGAGTGGTTTGATATTAGCCATGTTGTTATGTGTGTTGTTTGTTTTTCGGTGAGAAGCCACGCCGCAGAGGCGGAGTGGAAAGTGTTATGTTGACCATCAATCGACGACTTCGGCGTCCACGACTTTGCCTTTTGCTTGTTTCGGCTCATTCGGGGCGGCTTCGGCGGCAGGTTCGACGTCGGGGTCTTGTGGGGCACTGGCGCCGGCATGTTGAGCGGCTTCGGCGAGTGTTTGGAGTGAGCCTTCGAGGTCGGCGACGGCCTTGTTGATGGTGTTCAGGTCGTCGCTGTGGATGGCGTCCTTGACCGCTTGGATCTTGGATTCGAGCATCGATTTGAGTTCGGCTGGGGCCTTGTCGCCGAGTTCGGTGAGTTGTTTTTCGACGGAGAAGACGAGGTTGTCGGCCTTATTTTTGGCATCGACTTTTTCGACGCGTTTTTTGTCTTCCTCGGCGTGGGACTCGGCGTCGCGCTTTGCTTGTTCGATTTCGTCCTTGGAGAGGCCGGATGACCCTTGGATAGAGATTTTTTGTTCTTTACCGGATTGTTTGTCTTTGGCGGAAACGTGGAGGATGCCATTAACGTCGATATCGAAGGTTACTTCGATCTGTGGTTCTCCGCGGCGGGCGGAGGCGATGCCGTCGAGCTTGAAGTTACCCAACAACTTGTTGTCGATGAACATTGGTCGCTCGCCTTGGCAGATGCGGATGTCCACTGCGGGTTGGTTATCCGAGGCGGTGGAGAAAATTTGGGATTTCTTGGCAGGGATGGTCGTGTTGCGCTCGATCATCGAAGTGGCGCGCGAGCCTTCGGTTTCGATCGAGAGCGTGAGCGGCGTGACGTCGAGCAAAAGGACGTCTTTCACATCGCCGCGGAGCACACCGCCTTGGATGGAGGCACCGATGGCGACGACTTCGTCGGGGTTGACCCCTTGGTGAGGGGTTTGGCCGGCGAGTTCGCGGGCGGTATCGACGACTTTTGGCATGCGGGTCATGCCGCCGACCAGGACGAGTTCATCGATTTGAGAGGCGGTGACGCCCGCCTCCTTGAGGCAGTTGCGGACGGGGTTTTTGGTGCGCTCAAACAAGGAATCGGTGAGTTGCTCGAGCTTCGAGCGAGTGAGCGTGAGTTGGATGTGCTTCGGGCCGGTCGCGTCTGCGGTGATGAACGGCAGGCTGATGTCGTAACTTTGGGTCGAGGAGAGCGCTATCTTGGCTTTTTCCGCTTCTTCCTTGATGCGTTGCAGGGCATCGGGTTGGCCTGAGAGATCGAGGCCTTGGTCTTTTTTGAACTCTCCTACGATCCACTGGATCAGGGTGTTGTCCCAATCGTCACCGCCCAACCGGGTGTCGCCGTCGGTGGCGAGCACTTCAAAGACTCCATCGCCAATTTCCAAAACCGAAATGTCAAACGTGCCACCACCCAAGTCGTAAACCGCGATTTTTTCGTCGGCTTTTTTGTCTAGGCCGTAGGCGAGAGCGGCGGCGGTGGGTTCGTTGATGATGCGCAGCACTTCGAGGCCAGCGATTTCGCCGGCGGCCTTGGTGGCATTGCGCTGGGAGTCATTGAAATAAGCAGGCACCGTGATGACCGCCTGGGTGATTTTTTCGCCCAGTTTGGCTTCGGCGTCAGCTTTGAGTTTCCCGAGCACCATGGCGGCGATTTCCTGGGGCGAGAACGTTTTCTTTTCGCCAGCGACCTCCACTTGGATGTGGGCATCGCCATTTGAGGCGGCCACAATCGTGTACGGCAGGTGCCTGTCGGACTCGGTGAGCTCGGCAAATTTACGCCCAATCAGGCGCTTGGACGAAAAAATCGTGTTTTTCGGGTTGGTGACGGCTTGGCGTTTTGCGGCTTGGCCGACGAGGCGTTCGCCATTTTAGCGAAGGCGACCACGGAAGGAGTGGTGCGGGCGCCTTCCGAGTTTTCAAGCACTGTGGGTTCGCCACCATCCATGACGGCCATGCAGGAGTTGGTGGTGCCGAGGTCGATTCCGAGAATTTTGGACATAAAGGTATTTTCTTACAGTTGAGCCAGCGAAGGCGGTGATAGGAGTGCAGGCCATCGCAGGGCGCGTGCCATCCCTCAGCGAGATTAGCGCAAGTCATTCACTATGAATGCGCAGCGAGTTTTTACGGTTGGCTTCCTTGGGTGAAACCGGGGCGTTTTGGGACACAATGACACACTTAGCAACCGGACAATTTGTCACAGCGGGGCGAAATGACAGGGATTTCGTTTCGGATCTTGAACCCCGAGTCGGTTGGCCCCTAGGGTCTGGGACATTGCATGCGAGCTGAGCCGTTCCGATGGATTGCACGCGGCGAACCGTTTGAAAAACAAGCAGACGGTGAGTCGGGTTCATTTCCGCCTATACTTGAACACCTGATCCGCCAACGGGGGCTGCCCGAAGGCGTCGATTTGGAGGGATACTTGCATCCACGGCTCAAGGATTTGGCCGATCCATTTCTCATTCCGGACATGCGGCCGGCAGTCGAGCGCATCCTGCATGCCATTGATGAGAAGCAGGAGGTCTGTATTTTTGGGGATTACGATGTGGATGGGGTGGCATCGATCACCTTGATGCGCAAGATCCTGATGGCTTACGGGGTAGCCCCCCGGCATTTTATCCCGCAGCGAGGATCTGAGGGGTATGGGCTAAGCTTTGCGGCATTAGAGCGCTGCCGGAATGAAGGCTTGAAGCCGGATCTTCTCATCGCGGTGGATTGCGGCACGGTTTCCATAGCCGAGGTGGCCACCTTGAAAGCCGATGGCATTGACGTGCTCATCGTCGATCACCATGAACCGATGCTCGACGAGCGGCCGGATTGTTGCGCGCTGGTAA
>JBDLWH010000195.1:0-4308 GCA_039804325.1 Verrucomicrobiota bacterium | reverse complement strand
TTGGTTGCAAGCGCTCGCTTATACCGTGCCTCGGCCAACTCAAGCTTGGCCTGGAGGGTGTCGCGAAGGGACACAATGCCCTCGTCGAGCTGCTTTTTCATGGCGTTAAGCTCTTGGTCCTTGGACTGCATCGTGGGGTGATTGGCCCCCAATCCTTCCCGCTTGTACCCTTCAAACTGGGTCTTCATCTCCAAATACCTTGGATAGAGCGTGTGGATCACATTGTCGGGAAGCTGTAACCCGGTCGCATACACCAGCAACTGCTCGGAGCTGTATTTTAGCAAACTTTGAATCATGCTCTCCAACTGCATTTTCTCGGTTTCCAACTGGTTGAAGGTCTCCACTGCACTGCGGGTGCCATCCTCGTCTTCCATTCCCGGTTGGCGGAAATAGGAATCGGGGCCAAAGTAGATGATGCCCCTGGCCCGGACGATGTTGGCCAGCACCTTGCGGCACTGCTCCACGGTATCTTCCTGGGTACGCACTGCTTTTTTCAACTCTAGCAGGCCTCGCTCGGCGTCCTTGTTTTCGCTCTCAAAACGGTATTCTTTGTAGGCCCGTGCCACCTCGGCGGCAATATCCCGAGCCTCATCCTTGTCCTTCCAACGCACGCTAATCGTGCACAAATCGGTCCCGCGTTCGTTATCCGTGTCCACGATGTTGGTCAAAATCGTGAACACCACCTCCCGGTCCAAGTTCCAGTTATTGGCCAGCTCGAGATTGTCAATTACCTTCATCAGGGAATTGCGACTCTTGATCTTCATAAACTCGGTATTGAAGAAATTCGGCGTCATGCCCCTGAGACCGCTGCCTTCGTCCAGACCGCGAAACACCTTCATGATCGGCTCACGGGGCTTGATCTCGATCCTGGCGTAGCTCTCGTACTTCTTCGGCATCACATAGGTGATGACCGCAGCGGTCATGAATACCAGCAACAGCGTGAGGATGATCACACCGTAGCGGTTCTTGATGACCTGCCAATAATCAACCGCATGAAGGGCGGCTTCGCTTTGTTGAGGGGATGAAGGTTGCATGTCGGGGTGGCGTGGGCGGCTAGTGTAGCACGGTAGCTTCGCAATTCAAAACAAAACTCCCGCAATGAGGATCATTGCGGGAGTTTCTGGTCAATCAAATGATTTTCTTGGAATGGTTGCGATTCTGGATGAACAACTCAGATACCTCAGAACTCATAACGCAGACCCACACTGACGCGGTTGCGATTGTAATCTTCGGTTGCGAAATCAGACGTGGAGTCCGTGTAGTTGTAGCTGAGGGTCGTGTAAAGATTCTCCTTGAGCTTGGCGGAAAGGCCCACATAGAGGTTGATCAGATCCTGACTCAGACCATCAGCCGTTTGAGGAACCCCTAGGGTCTGAGAAACCAAGCGACCGTCATCATTGACCGCGTTGATGTAATCAACGCCGCCAGAGATGGTGAACATCGGGGACAGCTTATAGTCACTGGACAAGCCGATACGCAGCACTTTGCGCTGATCAAAATCGTAGGCGGCCTTGTTGTAGCCCTGCACCGTGTCGTAAACTTCCATCCCGTAGCGTGCAAACGCTTTTACCCCAAATTGCTCATTGATTTGGGACTGCACGGTCACTTCGGCATAAGGACTGTTTGAGTTGCCTCCGGCATCGGCATCGTGAAGCTGGACGCCGGCACGCGCGATCATGATCGTGTTTGGACTGAAACGCTGCTCCACCCCTAGCAGGATGTACTGATCGGTGAAGTCCGATGCCAACCCGCCGGAATTAGTCTGGCCATAACGATAATCAAAGGTCAGGACAGTCCGCTCTGGATTGAGTTGGTAACGCATCTGGTTATAGAGCGTCAGAGTTAACCGATCAGAAGAATCGGTATCTGTGTAATCCAATCCGGTCAGGGAGAAGCCGGTATAAGAGGCGATGCGCTCATTCCAACGGTAGCCCAAGGCGTTGTCCGTTTGCCAATACAGGTATTCGCCCATCTGGCGGGACGTGGCAAAACCTTGGGAGTAATCCGGCTCCAGTTCGTAGGCCAGGAAATTCCGGCTGGAAAGTCGCAGGCGGTCGTTGAACCGGTGGGTGAGATTGGCTCCCCCACGGCATTGACCGTAAAAATCGTCGGATCCCAACGCAGTTGGCTTGTCGAAGTAGTAGATGCAACCCAGACGGGCATACACATCCCAAGTCGTTTGGGGGGTCATATTGATGACCGACAGACCCACATACGGTGACAATCCGCCGGAACTCTCCCCGTCGAGACTTTGACCATTGGCACCGACGGCACCCGGAGTCACGTTGTCGTCGTAGGAGAGATCCATTCCGACGATCCACTTGAGCGGCACTGATGTCTGAGCCTCGCTACCGACGTAGTAGAGACTTTCCGCATGGGCGGCCCCAGCGGCTAGAACGGTGGAGAAGACTAAAGCGAGTTTGCGTTTCATTGATTATTGGTGATAATAGATAGGTTGCACAGGGTCAGGTGACGGATGCTGCCAAATGTGATTAAGGGATCGTGACGCTTGGCGGAGCGATCGGCGGCGCGATGGTCGGGGGCATCGTGAGCTGCGGGCCGAAGGGAAGGAGCGACATTCCGCCGGGGCCACCGGGGTTGGGACCCACTAAATCATTGCTAGCACCAGCCTCGCCACGCGCAGCAACGCGGAGAACCACACGACGACCCCCCAGCTTATCGATGCCAGAACCCGGGAAATCGAGCGGATTGCTTGTCACCGGCGGCGCGACCGCGCCAGCTTTGGCGCTCTTGGCATCGCTCTTGACCGGAGCAGACTCGCCACTGTTGGGGTCGAGCTTGACCAGCACGGCCTGGACATCGGCGAGAGCGTCCGGGGCCACCGCCACGGCGCATTGGGAAATCAGGCGCATGTGCTCCGGCGCGGCGACCGAGGCGGTTTCAACAATCGAGGCCACCAACGCGGCGTCGGCCTTAGAGCCTTCAATGGCGGCTTTCACCACCTCGCAGGCACATCCCGGATTGGCCGTGATCTCCTTTTGGACGATTTGGAGAGTGGCGGTCTTGTCCGCCGCGACGGCGAGCTTGACGGCTTGGGCGAGCTTGGCGCCATCGGCCTCAGCGAAGGCCGCAGATGACGACAACAGCCCGAAGGCGGCACTAATCAGGGTAAAACGGATGCTCATTTTCATAGGATTGTTTGGTTGGTGATGATTGAGATACACTTGCTGGAGCGGGCAGCGGGAATCGAACCCGCATGTCTAGCTTGGAAGGCTAGGGCTTTACCACTAAGCTATGCCCGCGTCTTCTCGGCGCTAGAAGACCCCAAACCGCCTTGTCCCGCAAGCTTTTTTTTGTTTTTTTTCAAAATCTTGAGAAATTTTGAGGGCGCTCGGAAAATCGCCAGAATTTTGGTTTGCCAAACGACCAATTCCCGCTCATCCATCGCTGGCCGAGTGCAACGCGGGTGTAGTTCAATGGTAGAACGTGAGCTTCCCAAGCTTGAGGCGTGAGTTCGATCCTCATCACCCGTATTGGCGGTAAAGCTTGGGATTCCCCTCCCTTGCATGGGTTGCCGGCATTCACTGCAATCAACCGAGTTGCGGCACACTGAGAGAAGTCGGGCCGAAATCCCCTTCCGATTCCGGCGACCGCTGGATACCCGGTGACGCATCCCTCCATGCCAGATCAGCGACTGCTCCCAGCCTCAGCCATTCTGACCCGTTGCCGGAGCTTCTGCCGCATGGGATGGCCTTCAGGCCTCGGAAATTCTGCCGATGCTTCCCCTTGGGCGCTGCCAAGCGCCTGGATGGAATGCCCCTTCTGCCCGCAACGCTCTCGCCAAAAATGGGCGCATTTCCGACCGGCCCAAGCGGCGGGCGTTGGCGATGTGCGAAATTTGGCGGTCGTGTCTTCGTGCACCATCCCAAAATCCAACCGGCCATCCGCCACTCCGCGCACGATGTCTTCGCTGCCGAGCTGCTCCAGTTCGATCCACACTCCGCCAAGCGCATCCCGGCAGGCGAGCGTTCATCGCCTCCCGGAAATCATCGAGTTCGCCGAAGTGCCGCCGGATCAGCCCGGCGAGCAACAACCCCTCGGGCGTGCTCTCGATGCGCCGGCCCAACCGTCGGGTGAGCGCCCTGATCCTTATACCCAACTCGGCCTGTGAGGGTTCGCTTTCTGTGGTGCCACGCAGGCGGCGGGGAGCGCACGCGTGCTGTTTTCGGTGCCCCCGCCGGAAACTTGCTGCGTCCGCCGGTCACGGACGCACCCGAATATCTTCGGCGAGGGCGCCGAAGACGACACGCGAGGGCGCGTGTGCTCCCCAATGCGGGCAAGATGCCC
>JBDLWH010000194.1:0-5460 GCA_039804325.1 Verrucomicrobiota bacterium | reverse complement strand
CAAACAAAAAACACAAATAACATGAACGTTTCACCCATCGATGTGGCAGTCATCGCGGTTTATCTCATCGGCATCACAGCCTTCGGCATTTGGATAGGATACCGCCGCAACACGTCGTCCCAACAATACTTTTTGGCTAACAAGTCGCTTGGTTGGTTCACGGTGGGGGCGGCGGTGTTCACGTCGAACATTTCCACGTTGCACCTCGTGGGACTAGCCGCAGGGGGTGCCGAGCATGGCATGGTGATTGGCAACTTCGAGTGGATGGCCTGTTTTACCCTCATGGCCCTGGCGTTGATTTTTGCGCCGTTTTATATCAACTCGCGAGTTTCGACGTTGCCGCAGTTCATGGAGCAGCGTTATTGCCCGGAAGCGCGGACGTTTCTGGCGGTCATTGGCTTGTTCGGTGCGTTGCTCATTCACATCGGCATCAGCCTGTTTGCGGCGGCCAAGGTGTTTGAAAGCTTCTTGGGCGTGCCGATGATTTGGACCATCGTCGTGCTTTCGCTCTTCACGGTGACCTACACGGTGCTCGGCGGCTTGAAAGCCGTGGTCATGACAGAAAACATCCAGGTCTGCCTGCTATTAACAGGCGCGACTTTAGTTACGGTGTTAGGAATCAGGGCGCTCCCGGGTGTTGGGGTGCATGACGTCGCCACCTTCAAGGCGTCTGTGTCACCCGGCCAATTGAACATGCTTCAGCCAATCTTCAATGCAAATGGCCACCTGAACGGGTTCTCATGGTTGAGCGTGTTGCTAGGATATCCGATTCTAGGAATCTGGTATTGGTGTGCCGACCAAACGCACGTCCAGCGTGTCTTGGGTGCCAAGACGCTCAAGGACGGCCAGAACGGCGCATTGTTTGCCGGATTCTTAAAAATCACACCGGTATTTCTGATGGTGCTGCCAGGTATCGTTGGCTACGTGCTGTGGAAGAAAGGTGCGATTGATTTGGGCATTGTGGCCGCCACGGGCAAGCCCGATTACAACAAGATGCTGCCGTTGTTGATCAACTATCTGATTCCAGTGGGGCTCAAAGGATTGTTAGCCGCGAGCATGGCCGCCGCGCTGATGAGCTGCATGGCCGCCGCACTTAACAGTTGCGCCACCCTGATTTCGTTAGATATTGTCAAGCGTTGGCATCCGGAAACGCCGGACAAGAAGGTGGTGGCCATTGGTCGGATTGCCACGGGCGTCATCATGGTGTTAGCCATGCTTTGGTCCACGCAGGGCGACCAGTTTGGCACGATCTTTGAGGCCATTAACAAGATTCCGATGACCTTCGCGCCAGCGGTGACCACCGTGTTTGTGCTAGGTGTGCTGTGGAAGCGCGGGACCAAGCAGGCCGCGATGGCCACGCTCTATATCGGGTCGCTCATCGGCATCATCTACTTCCTGGTGGACATGCCCGGCATCGGCAAAATGATTCTCGGTGCCGGCAAGGCCAACCCGGATTTCAGCGGTCTGATCAGCGATCCGTTAGTTGGACTTGGAATTCCCTTCATGCTTGTGGGGCCAATGCTCACCGTATTGTGCATCATCATTTATGTTGTCACCAGTTTGATGACGCCGCCGATGGCACCCGAAGAAGTGGCGAAAGTCTGTTGGGATCACCCACTGGCGTTCCTCAGAGGCCGCGTCACTGGCGCTAGCGATCCACGCATCGTTACCCTCATCCTGTTAGTTGTGATCCTCGTCTTGTATGTCTGGCTGCATTGAGCCAGACGCTCGGGCGTGTGTGCTCTGTCGCGGTATGGGTATGGTTTTGTGAACTGCCTATGCCGCGAGGCGAAGGTGGTGGTGAAATCGATTGCCCACCGGGCGTCATCTGGGCATTCTCTGGCACCGATGACGCCGCGCCCGCCAAAGAAGTTTGTTCCGACACCATTTCAATACCACCAAGAGATCGAGGTAACGATCGATTCGCTGACCAATCTGGGGTCTGGGGTCGGTCGGATAGATGGCTGGGTGGTGTTTGTCCCCTTTGCCCTGCCCGGCGAATCCGTCAAAGCAAGGATCTATCGCAACGACAAAAATTGTTCGCACGGGGACTTGGTAGATGTGTTAACGCCATCGCTTGATCGAGTGGTTGCGCGGTGTCCGTGGTTTGGCGAGTGCGGTGGTTGCCAATACCAGCACCTCGACTATCAAAAACAATTAGAGTGGAAGGCGCGCCAGGTAGGTGAGTTGATGAAGCACATGGCGGGCATTATTTTTGAGGTGAATGACTGTTTGACGACCGAGCAAATCTGGCATTACCGGTCGAAGATCACGCCGCACTTTGAAAAACCGCGTGACGGCGTGATGGGCGAAATCGGGTTTTTGGCCTGTGGTCGGCGGTCGCAGTTAGTGGATGTCCCGCAATGTGAGATCGCCATGGACGCGATCAACACGGCGCTGCCCGACATTCGCGCCCAATTGCGTGATGCGGCTCACACGTTCAAACGCGGGTCCACCGTCTTGATCCGTGCCACGGGCGATGGCGTCGAATCCGACTTCAAAGCCACCGCCACCGAGCGCGTCGGCGACCTGACATTCCAATTTTTAGCAGGTGATTTTTTCCAAAACAATCCGTTTATTTTACCGGCCTTCACCGGTTACGTCGCGAAGCAGGCCGCCGCTGGGGGCGCGCGATTTTTGGTTGATGCCTACTGTGGTTCAGGGTTGTTTGCGCTCACATTGGCGAAGCACTTTGACCAGGTTGCGGGCGTTGAGGTTTCCGAGACCTCGTGCGAATGGGCCCGCAAGAACGCGAGGTCTAACGCTATCACGAATGCCACGTTTCTCACATCATCGGCGGAAGCGATCTTTGCGCAGATTGCGTTTCCGGCATCGGAGACGGCCGTGGTGATTGACCCGCCACGCAAGGGTTGCACTCCAGAGTTCCTCGAACAACTCGTGAAATTTGCCCCGGCGCGCGTCGTCTATGTGTCGTGTGATCCGGCCACCCAAGTGCGCGATCTCAAACTGCTAGGCAGTGGTGGTTATGTGTTGGAAGACGTGCAGCCATTTGATTTATTTCCGCATACCCGCCACCTGGAATGTGTGATGACACTCGTCATGCCATCGGCTTGACGACCACTGCGGAAGCGTCGCTGGTCTGGGTTTGAGCGGGTGGGGATTTCTTGGTGAACATTCGCGAGACCAGAACGAAGAAAAACGGAATAAATATCAGGTCGATGAAGGTAGCCGAGAGGAGGCCACCAGTGACGGCGGTGCCGATGGCATTCTGAGCCCCGGCACCCGCGCCCGTGGTGAGGGCCAGGGGCAGGGTGCCGAAAAAGAACGCGAGAGAAGTCATGAGCACCGGGCGGAGTCGGATTTTGACGGCAGTCAGAGTGGCTTCGACCAATTCGTGGCCGTGGAGCATTTGGTCCTTGATGAATTGAACGATGAGGATGGCATTCTTAGTCGATAGTCCCACGGTGGTGAGAAGTCCGATTTGCAGATAGATATCGTTAGGGAGAATGCGCAGCGTCACGGCGATGATGGCACCGACCAGGCCTAGCGGAATCATGAGCAGGTTCACAAACGGGATTGTCCAACTCTCATAGAGGGCGGCAACGCTGAGAAACACAACTAACAGCGAGATGGCGTAAAGCGCCGGGGCTTGGGCACCCGCATTTTTTTCCTCATAGGACAGGCCGGTCCACTCGAATCCGATGCCTTGTGGGAGAAGCGCGGCCATGCGTTCCATTTCGGCCATGGCCTCGCCGGTGCTGATTCCGCGGGCTGCCTGCCCCATGATTTCCACTGATGGGATTCCGTTGTAGCGTTCGAGGCGAGGTGACCCGTGTTGCCAGTGGGCGGTGGAGAAGGCGGGGAACGGGACCATGTCGCCTTTGCCATTGCGCACAAACCAGCGGTTGATGTCCTCGGGCAGCATTCGGTATGGGGCGGCGGCTTGAAGGAAGACTTTTTTGACGCGGCCATTTTCGATAAAGTCGTTGACGTAAGAACTGCCCCAAGCGGTGGCCAGCACGTTGTTGATATCAGTGAGCGACACGCCCAAAGCCCCGGCCCGGACGTCGTCGATGTCGAGTTTGAATTGTGGCGAGTCGTCCTGACCGTTAGGACGCACGGCCATGAGTTTGGGGTTTTTCATGGCCATGCCTAACAATTGGTTGCGAGCCTCCATGAGTTTGGCGTGGCCGAGGCCATTGCGATCTTGGAGCATGAAGTCGAAGCCATTGGCCTGGCCGAGCTCAGCCACGGCGGGTGGGGAGATGGCGAAGGCCATGGCGTCCTTGATTTGAGAGAAAGCCCCCATGGTTCGAGCGGCCAGTGCGGGAGCCCTGAGCTCGGGGGCTTTGCGGAGTTTCCAGTCTTTGAGTCTGACAAACGCGAGGCCCATGTTTTGGCCGCGTCCGGCGAAGCTGAAGCCCGCCACGGTGATGACCGAATCCACGGCCTTGGATTCATTTTTTTCGAAGTGATCTTCGATGGCATGCATCACCTTGACGGTGCGTTCCAAGGTGGCCCCAGCGGGCAGTTGGACGAGGCAGATGATGAACCCCTGATCCTCATCGGGTAGAAACGCGGTGGGCAAACGCAGGAAAAGCACCCCCATTCCCGCCACGATCGCGCTATAAAGGACGAGATAGCGCACGGGTTTTCGCAATGAGCGTTTCACCATGGTTTCATAGCGCGTCCTGGCGCGATCAAAGCAGTAGTTGAAGCCACGAAAAAACCCGCTGAACCAGCCAGATTCGCCGGAGTGGTGGCCTTTGGCGACGGGTTTGAGCAGGGTGGCGCACAGGGCCGGGGTGAGGGTCATGGCCACCACCACCGAGAGGATCATGGCCGAGATGATGGTGATAGAAAACTGGCGGTAGATGATGCCAGTGGAGCCACCGAAAAACGCCATGGGCAGGAAGACGGCGGTGAGAACCGTGGCGATGCCCCAGAGCGCGCTGGTGATCTGGTCCATGGATTTGATGGTCGCCTCCTTGGGGGGCAGCCCTTCCTCGCTCATGATGCGCTCGACGTTTTCCACCACCACGATGGCGTCATCGACGAGCAGGCCGATGACGATGACCAGGGCAAAGAGAGTGAGGGTGTTGATAGAAAACCCGCTGATAGAAAGCACGCTGAAGGTTCCGAGGAGCACGACGGGCACGGCGATGGTGGGGATCAAGGTGGCGCGCAGATTTTGCAGGAAGAGGAACATGATGAGGAAGACCAGGATGACGGCCTCAATGAGCGTCTTGACCACCTCCTCAATGGAAATCTTCACGAATGGCGTGGTGTCGTAGGGATACGCCACCTTCATGCCTGCTGGAAAGTAGCGCGAGAGTTCCGTCATCTTGCTCTTGATGCGCGTGGCGGTTTCCAGGGCGTTGGCCCCGGCGGCCAGCCTGATGGCCATGGCACCCACAGGTTTGCCTTTGTAGAATGACTGGACATCATAGTTTTCGGTGCCGATTTGGCACGCGGCCACATCCTTGAGCTTGACCGTCG
>JBDLWH010000193.1:0-5957 GCA_039804325.1 Verrucomicrobiota bacterium | reverse complement strand
CGCGTTGGCATGGTCATCTCCGATAAAATGGATAAGACCCTCGTCGTCGAGCACGTCGCTCGCGTCCCTCACCCACGCTTCAATAAAATCGTCAAACGTTCCAAAAAATACTACGTTCATGACGAAGCCAGCCAAGCGAAAGTCGGCGACCGCGTCCGCATCGTCGAATCCCGTCCACTCTCGAAATTGAAGCGTTGGACGCTTGCCGAAGTTGTTTCTCATTGAGCCACCCATGTCGGGTCTCACCACTCTAATCTTAAATTTCAATCCTTCCTAAGCCATGATCCAGATGGAAACCATGCTCGCCGTCGCCGATAACACCGGTGCCCGCAGCGCAAAAATGATTGGCGTGCTCGGCAAACGCAGCCGCTCCGCACGCATCGGTGACGTCATCACCTGCCACATCCGTGATTCCATCCCCACGGCCGCCGTCAAAAAAGGCAGCGTCGTCAAGGCCGTCATCGTCCGCACCGCTTACCCGATCCGCCGCGCTGATGGCTCTATCCTGCGCTTCGATTCCAACGCCATCGTCATCATCGACAAGGATAACAATCCTCGTGGCACCCGCATCTTTGGCCCCGTCGCCCGTGAACTCCGCGAAAAGGCGTTCATGAAAATCGTCTCCCTCGCCCCTGAGGTGCTCTGAGTCGCCCATCCCACCCATCACCTCTCTTATCCCCATGAGCCGAATCAAGACCCACGTCAAAAAAGGCGACCAAGTCGAAATCATCACCGGTAACCACAAAGGTAAACGCGGTACCGTTCTCCTCGTCAATGCCCTCAAGGGCCGTGTCGTCGTCGAAGGCGGACGCCCTATCAAAAAGGCTACCAAACCTACCGAAACCGACCCTAACGGCGGTATCAAAACCATCGACGGTTCCATCCATATCTCTAACGTAAAAAAAGTGGGTTGAAGCCTCTGGCTTCCGCCCGCGCTTAAGCGCCACCTAACCCGCGCTGACCCGCACAACACATGAAGACACCTAGCCTGCTAGAACATTACAAGCAAACGGTGATCCCAGCTCTCACTCAGAAGCTCGGATACACCAACGTTCATCAAGTCCCACGACTCGAAAAAATCGTCGTGACATCCTGCATGGGCAAAGCCCCTGACCGCAAGGTCGCCGTGGATGACGCCGTGAACGAAATCCAAAAAATCACTGGCCAAAAGCCATCCACCACCTTTTCGAAAAAGGCGGTCGCGAACTTCAAACTTCGCGAAAACGAAGTCCTCGGTGCCCGGGTTACCCTGCGCGGCACCCGCATGTGGGAGTTCCTCCATCGCTTTATCCACATCACCGCTCCGAACATCCGCGACTTCCGCGGGATCTCGTCGAAGTCATTCGACGGCCGGGGCAACTATGCCTGCGGTATCCAGGAACAATCGATCTTCCCGGAAATCGAAATCGACCAGATCAAGCGCCCAATCGGATTCGACCTGATCTTTGTCACCACCGCCCCGACTGATGCCGAAGGACGCGCTCTGCTCTCCGAGCTGGGCATGCCGTTCCGCGACATGAAAAAAGCCAACGAAGAAACCGCCGAGCTCGCCGCAGTTTGATCTGCTCAAGCATTCGAACCACTTAATTAGGAATACTCACCATGGCAGTTCTCACCGATCCCATTTCCGATTTTCTCACGCGTTTCAAAAACGCTTGCCGCGCTGGCAATGAGGAATTCTCCGCCCCCTACTCGAAAATCAAGGCGGACATCGCCCGCATCCTCATGGAGGAAGGCTACCTCTGGAACTACGAAGTCGTCACTGGAAAGTGCACGCAACTCAAGGTCAAACCAAAGTACTTCGAAGGTCGCCCGGTCCTCACCGATCTTAAGCGTGTCTCGACTCCCGGCCGCCGCCACTACGTCGGTGCCGATGAAGTCCCACGCGTCATGTCCGGCCTGGGCATCTCCATCCTTTCGACCTCGAAAGGCGTCATGTCTGGCGGCAACGCCAAACGTCAGAAACTCGGCGGCGAACTCCTCGCCAACGTCTGGTAAACCCCTCACTCGAGAAAGGAAAATCATCACCATGTCACGAGTCGGACTCAAACCTATCTCTCTTCCGGAAAAAGTCGCCGTCAATTTGAACGGTCGCACGGTCGTCGTCGCTGGCCCTAAAGGCCAACTTGACTTCAACCTTCCCGAAGGCATCTCCCTCAAAAACGAAGACGGACACGTCATCGTTTCACGCGCCACTGAGCAGCGCCAACACCGCGCCCTTCACGGCACCGCACGCAGCCTGGTCCAAAATATGATCATCGGCGTCACCCAAGGCTTTGTGAAGGATCTCGAAATCCATGGCGTCGGCCTGCGCGCCGCCGTCAAGGGTCAAGACCTCGACCTCGCTCTCGGCCGCTCTCACCCGCTCCTTCACCCCATCCCTGCTGGCCTCACCGTCACGGTAAACGAAAATACCAAAATCAAGGTCGAAGGCATCGATAAACAACTCGTCGGCCAGTTCGCTGCCGAAGTCCGCGGCTTCTACCCGCCCGAACCCTACAAGGGTAAAGGCGTCCGCTACACCGGTGAAAAAGTACGCCGCAAAGAAGGCAAAAGCGTCGGCAAATAACCTGTCACCGCTGCCCCCAACCACTAACCTATTACGGCACTATGAGTATCACCAATCGCAAGTCGATCCGCCGACGCATCCACAACCGCATCCGGCGCAAAGTCACCGGCACCGCAGCTCGTCCGCGCCTCGCCGTCCACTACTCGAACCAACATATCTACGCCCAAGTCATCGACGATGCCCTCGGACGCACCTTGGTTTCCGCTTCAACCCTCGACAAGTCATTCGAAAACGCTTCGTCCAATATCGACAGCGCCCGCAATGTCGGTCGGCTCCTCGCCGAACGTGCTCAGGGCTCTAACATCAGCTCTGTGGTCTTCGACCGCGGCGGCCACCTCTATCACGGAAAAATCAAAGCCCTCGCCGATGCTGCGCGTGAAGGCGGTCTCCAATTCTAACGCTCCGAACTGATACCCATCATGGTAACAACTCCTGATCACGCATCGTCCGCTAAGCCCGACGCTCCCGCATCTGCTCCTGCACCCGCTGCTGCCCCGCAGCAACAGCAAAACTTCGGTAACCGTGGCCAAGGCGGCGGTGGCTACGGCGGCGGCCAAGGTGGCCGTGGCGGCCAAGGCGGCCGTGGCCGTGGCGGCCCACGCCGCGAAGAACGCCAAGCACCCACCGATTCGGAAGGTAACGAAATCTCCGAAAAAGTCGTCTTCATCAACCGCTGCGCCAAGGTGGTCAAAGGCGGTCGCCGGTTCAGCTTTTCCGCGCTCGTTGTTTCGGGCAATAAACTCGGTAAAGTCGGTGTCGGCTTCGGCAAGGCCAATGAGGTCGCCGACGCCATCAAAAAAGCCGGGGAAAGCGCCCGCAAGGTTCTCCTGCCTATGAGCATCGTCGAGGGCACCATCCCCCATGAAATTTACGCCGAATTCGGCGGCGGCAAGGTGCTGCTCAAACCGGCATCCCCCGGTACAGGCATCATCGCCGGGGGCGGCGTGCGCGCTGTCTGCGAAGCCGTTGGCATCCGCGATATTCTCGCGAAGTCGATGGGTTCTTCTAACCACGCTAACGTGGTCAAAGCCACACTCAAGGCCCTCTCCCAACTTCGCACCCGCGACCAGGTTCTCTCGAGCCGCGGTAAGAAGAAGAAGGAAAAGGCGATTTAATCATCATAACTGATAACTCATTACTCACATGAATCTCCATTCCTACAGCCCAAATCCGGGTTCCAAGCACCGCAACAAACGGTTGGGTTGCGGCGAAAGCTCCGGTCACGGCAAAACCTCCTGTAAGGGCAATAAGGGCCAAAAAGCCCGCTCTGGCAGCGGAACCCGCGTCGGCTTCGAGGGCGGCCAGATGCCCCTTCACCGCCGACTCCCTAAACGCGGATTCAATAACTATGATTTCCGCGATAAGGTGGGTGTCTTCAACGTAGGCGAACTCGACCACCTGTTTGATGTCGGCGCGGTTATCGATGAAGTCGCATTGCGCGCCGTTGGTCTCATCAACGGTCGTTACGATGCTATCAAGGTGTTGGGCGTTGGCGAAATCACCAAATCCCTCCACTTGGTGCTGGCTCATGCCAGTGCCTCCGCCCGCGAAAAGATCGAAAAAGCGGGGGGTTCGATTACCTCCCCTGCCGTTTGATCTTTTCCCGGACGATATCTGATTTCTGATGGGGAAGTGCTTACGCGCTTCCTCATCTCTTGTGTAACCTGCTTGATCATTTCTCTTTCTTACCCACCCCCATGATTTCCGCCTTTACCAACACATGGAAAATCCCGGAACTCCGGGACCGCATCCTCTTCACCCTCGCTCTAATTGTTATCATCCGCCTCGGTGTGCATATCACACTGCCCGGCGTCGATGGCACGGTGATCAAGGCATGGTTAGATGATCTCCAGAAGCAGGACCCCTCCAGCGCAACTGGCGGTGTGAGTGCTCTTCTCACCGTCTTCTCGGGCGGCGGCCTCCAACAGGCGGGCATTCTTGCCTTGGGTATCATGCCCTACATCTCGGCTTCTATCATGGTGCAGTTGCTCACTGCCGTGGTGCCTAAGCTCTCGCGCCTCGCTCGCGAGGACGGCGGACGCCAGAAAATCAATCAATATACTCGTTATATCACTATCGGCATCGCCCTAGTTCAAGGGTTCTTCGTTGCTCAATCCCTCACCAATCCAGGGAAGATCCCGTACATGGCGGGCATCGAACGCTTCGGCAACCTCGTGCCGGACCCCTCGGTGACGTGGATGGCCATTACCGTGCTCACGATCGTCACGGGTTCCGTGCTTCTGTTATGGATTGCCGATCAGATCACTGACCGTGGTATTGGCAATGGTTCTTCTATCATCATCACGGTTAATATCATCTCCGCACTTCCCGGAGCCTTGATCCAAGCATGGAAATTCTTTGTCACCGGTGTGGGCGAGACGCCCTTCCGCTCAATCATGATGGTGGTCATGATCGCCCTGTTGCTCGTGGTCATCGCCGCCACCATCTCCATCACCCAAGCTCAGCGCCGAATCGCCGTCCAATACGCTAAACGTGTCGTCGGGCGCAAACAATTTGGCGGCCAGACCCAGTATCTGCCGCTCAAAGTCAACTACTCCGGCGTGATGCCTATCATCTTTGCTTCAGCGGTGCTCTCGTTGCCACCCATGATGCTTCAATGGATACCAGGCGTGGCGGGTAAACCATGGGCAACCAAGCTTTATGGAGAACTGGCCGGTGGCGGCACCTTGTATTATGTGTTAGGTGGTATCGGTATCTTCCTATTCTCGTATTTCTGGGTGGCCATGATGTTCCAGCCCTCACAAATCTCTGAGGATCTCAAACGTAATGGCGGATATATCCCGGGCGTCCGCCCAGGTAAACCCACTGCCGATTTCCTCGACTTCACCATGACTCGCCTGACGTTCGCCGGCGCGATCTTTCTCACGTTGATCTTCATGCTCCCAGTGCTTACCGGCGAACTCGTTGGCCTGCCACCCGGCTCACCTATCCTTCAATTCTTCGGGGGCACTTCGTTGCTCATCATGGTGGGCGTCACCTTGGACGTGATGCGCCAAGTCGAAACCCAACTCCTCCAAAAACATTACGACGGCTTCCTGCGTAAGGGCAAACTCAAGGGTCGTTATGACCGCCTCAACCAAGGCAGCGGCGCCGCCTCTCGCGCTGCTATCGTCTATCTCTGGGCGGTGATCGCAGGCCTCGTGGTCATCGGTATCACTGCCTATATCTATACACGCCTCCATTAGTCCCCTTGGCTAAAAAATCTCGTATCCCGATCAAGTCGCCGCGTGAAGTCGCATTCATGCGCGCGGCTGGTGAGATCGCCTCGACCATTCTCCAGGCTCTCGCCAAGCAAGTCACCCCCGGGCGAACGACGCGCGAGATCGACTTGTTAGCAGCCGAGTTGATGCGCCAGCACGATTGCAAA